>NZ_JCACHU010000014.1:0-11121 GCF_059504005.1 Belnapia sp.
GGCACCCGCAGTTTCGCTATGCTGCATAGTCAAGACAATGAGGGCCGCATCAATAGGCATTCTACCCGGCGGCATCGGGACGATCATGGCCGGGCTGCCCCTCGCACTCCACCGGGCGGGTTGTATGAGCCGCGGCAATGCCATCCCCTCCAGCTGCCTCCCATCCAGGTGTGCCTCGACGAGGTCCGGCGCCAGCAGCGTCAGTCGCAACACGGTTCCCAGGTCCCCCGCTCGATCCGCTCCGCCGCCGCCATCTCGCTGATGGAGGCGTAGCGCCCCTCGTCCAGGAGACGCTGGTAGCGGAAAGCGCAGGTCAGCGCCTTCACCAAGGCTGGGTGGGCCCGCGCGGGAGGGCCTCGTTACTGCCGTCCCGCACCAGCGTCACCACCGTCTTCCGCCCAGGCCGGTACCGGATTTTAGGGGCACCCGGACCGTGATAGTGGCCGCCTGCACCGTGCCGGATCGCGGCACTCAATGGCGTACTGGTTTTTGGTCTCGATCTCCAACCGGCCAGCCACCGATCTCCTCGTCGACCTGCTCCGGTCCCACCTTCAGCGAACTCCAGCGATAAACGCGGTCAGATGGTACGTCGGGGCAGACGATATATACCTCGACGTCCTCGTCGGCGCAGATGCGATGGATAAAGCCACGCCCGTCCATGGTGATTGTGATACGCTTCATCGGGGCACGAGGGAATTGGCATGTCGCTTTACGCCAAGAGGTTGGAGAAAGGACGCTTCATCTGGCCCTCGCCAGCCGACGGCTGCCTGCAGATATCGGGCGCGCAGCTCGCTTATATGCTCGACGGAATCGACTGGAGAAACCCAGTACGGACCTATCGGCCGGAGCTGGCGGGATAGTGTACGGCGCAGTGGTATCGGCGCTACCTGCTTTGCAGCAGCTGTGATTCCATCGCCAGCGTGACAGCCGCGCCGGACAACCCGCCCGACGACATCGCCGCGCTGCGTGCCGCGCTTGCGGCCGAGCAGCTGGCGTGGCGAGAGGCCGAGGCGCGTGCCTCCGGCGCCGAGGCGATGGTGGCCCATCTCAAGCTGCTGATTGCCCGGCTCAAGCGTGACAAGTACGGCGCCTCCTCCGAGCGCGGTCGCAAGCTGATCGATCAGCTGGAGCTCGAGCTCGGTGAGCTGGTGGCGGCCGCTAGCGAGGACGCCGCGAGGGCGGAGAACGCCGCCGACAAGCAGGGCCGCCCCCGTCGCGCCGACAGCCCGCCCCGCGGCCAGCCGGTGCGCGCGCCCCTGCCGGCCCACCTGCCGCGCGAGCGGGTCGTGCTGCCGGCACCGACCGCCTGCCCCTGCTGCGGCGGCAAACTGTCCAAGCTGGGCGAGGACACCACCGAGACGCTCGAGGTCGAGCCGATCCGGTGGAAAGTCATCCAGACCGTCCGCGAGCGGTTCTCGTGCCGTGCTTGCGAGACCGTCACCCAGCCGCCGGCACCGTTCCATGCCATCGCCCGCGGCCGAGCCGGGCCGAACCTGCTGGCCATGATCTTGGAGGCCAAGTTTGGCCAGCACCTGCCGCTGAACCGCCAGAGCGAGACCTATGCCCTGCAGGGTATCGAGCTCAGCGTCTCCACCATCGCCGACTGGGTCGGCGCCTGCACCGCCAACCTGGCGCCGCTGGTGGCCTTGATCGACGCCCATGTGCAGGCCGCCGAGCGGTTGCACGGCGACGACACCACCGTCCCCGTGCTGGCCCGGGGCAAGACCATCACCGGCCGGGTCTGGACCTATGTCCGCGATGATCGGCCCTTTGCCGGGCCGGCACCCCCGGCGGCGATGTTCCGCACCTCGCGGGACCGAACCGCCGAGCACCCGAACCGGCATCTGGCCGGCTATGCCGGCATCCTGCAGGCCGATGCCTATGCCGGGTACAACGCGCTCTACGAGGCGGACCGACAACCGGGACCGAACACTGAGGCCGCATGCTGGGCGCATGGCAGGCGCAAGCTGTTCGAGCTGGCGGAGTTGTCGCGGGCCCCCCTCGCCATCGAGGCGGTGCGCCGGATCGACGCCATCTTTGACGCCGAGCGTGCCATCGACGGGCTGCCCGCCGAGGCGCGGCTGGCCGTCCGTCGGCAGCACATCGCGCCGCTGGTCACCGAGCTCGAGGGCTGGATGCGCGATAGCCGCGGCAAGCTGTCCCGCCACAACCCGGTCGCCAAGGCGATGGACTACATGCTGACGCGCTGGGAGAGCTTCGCCCGGTTCCTCGACGATGGCCGGATCTGCCTCACGAATAATGCTGCCGAACGAGCGCTGCGCGGAATTGCTCCTGGAAGAAAGTCATGGCTGTTCGCTGGTAGCGACCGAGGAGGCGACAGGACCGCGGCGATGGTCTCACTCATCTACACCGCCAAGCTGAACGACGTCGATCCGCGCGCCTGGTTGGCCAACGTCCTGGCCCGCATCGCCGACCACCCGGCCTCGCGCCTGCACGAGCTACTGCCCTGGAACTGGGCCCAAGCGCGGGAGGGGAAAGTGGCGGCATGACCAGCACCAGCATCGCCCGGCTCAAGATCACGCTCGATGACGTCAAGCCAGCCGTGGTGCGCCGCGTCGAAGTTCCGCTAACCATCCGGCTCGATCGCCTGCACCTGGTGCTGCAGGCCGCCATGGGTTGGACCAACAGCCATCTCTACGAGATCCGAGCTCGTGGCGTGGGCTGGGGCGTGCCCGACCCGGACTGGGCAGACGGCCCGCTCGACGCCCGCAAGACGCGCCTCACCGACGTCCTCGAGGACACCGGCGCGAAAACGCTGAAGTACCTCTATGACTTCGGCGACAGCTGGGAACACACCGTTAAGCTCGAGCGCCTTACGGATCCCATACCCGGCCTGATCTACCCGCTCCTGATCGATGCTACAGGGCGCTGCCCGCCTGAGGATGTCGGCGGCCCTCCGGGCTATGCTGAGTTCCTGGAGGCCATCGCCGACCCGAAGCACGAGAGCCATGCTGAGATGATCCAGTGGGCCGGCGCACCGTTCAACCCCAAAGCCATTGACTTCGATGACCATGCCAAGGCCGTCGAGGCGCTCGCCAAGGCGTGGTCACGCAAGCCAGCTACAAAGCGCAAGTCAGCGACCTGATCCGCAGCCCTCGCCGAACCGGAACCCTCAGGGCACTCCGTCTCGATCAAAAGCGATATGCGCCGCCCGCCACCCGTCCTCGGCCACCCGTGGCCTTGGCCGGATGGGTACCGACTTTCGGGCGGAGCAAAGGCACGTCTTTCAGCATGTCTATCGCCTGCCGGTCGTGATGGCGGACGGCATTCCCGCGCTTGCACAGGCTGAAGACTATACCTCCGGTGAGACGGGCAAGCTGAGTGCTGGCTCAGGGTGTGGGTGTCGTTGTCAGTGCTGAAGGTGGTCCACCGGCGGTCACAGTAACTGCGTAAGCGTCGCGGCGACGGCACATTGCGGCACGGAGCGTCGCTGTGATGCAACGGCGGGATGGACAAGACGCTGCGACCGCGGGCCGCCGAGGTTGAGGACGCTCCTACGACCAATCGTGTGAGCGTGCGCGAGGCGCCGATTGAGGTGATTACCCGCGGCGAGCGGCGGCGGATTTGGACGCCGGAGCAGAAACGCGGCATCGTCATGGAGAGCTTGGAGCCGGGCGGTTCGCCGAGTGCTGTGGCACGGCGGCATGGCATCGGCAGCGGCCTGCTCTACACCTGGCGTCGGCGGATGGTGGAGGGGCAGCTCAAGGCGCTGCCTGTTCCGCCGAGCGTCGTGCCGGTCGCTGCGTTGCCTGACGGCGAAGGCACGGTTGCGGAGGGGCCGACCCCGCAGGCGGCATCCTCGGCGGTGCTCCCCGACGACACCGCCGCCCGGATCGAAATCGTGCTGCCGGACGGCGTGACGGTGCGGGTGGGGGCGGCGGTGGAGGAGGCGGCGCTGCGCCGCGTGCTGGCGGCGTTGGGGCGGCAATGATCGCGCCGCCTGCCGGATTGCGGATCTGGCTGGCCTGCGGCGTCACCGACATGCGCAAGGGCATGACGGGCCTGGCGATGCTGGTGCAGCAGGGCCTGGCGGAGGATCCATTCAGCGGGGCGGTGTACGCCTTTCGCGGTCGCCGGGCCGGGCTGATCAAGCTGCTCTGGCACGATGGGGTTGGCCTATGCCTGCTGACCAAGCGGCTGGAACAAGGCCAATTCCCTTGGCCGACGACCACGACGACGGGATGCATCGCCTTGTTCACGGCGCAGCTGGCGGCGCTGCTCGATGGCTGCGAGTGGCGTGCCCCGGTGGCGCGCCGCAGGCCGGAACTGGCGGGGTAACAGCGCTGCGATTTGGTGGGAAACGGTAGGCCCGACGCGATGGCCTTTGGCATCATCCAGGCGTGCAGATCGACCTCGACACGCTGCCCGGTGATCCCGTCATCCTGCAGCAGATGCTGCGGGATGTGGTGCACCAGCACGGTGCCCTGCATGCCGAGAACGACAAGCTGCGGCTGCTGATCCGGCGCCTGTTGCGGCAGCAGTTCGGTCGCCGGTCGGAGCAGCTCAGCCCGGACCAGCTGCAGCTCGGGCTCGAGGATCTCGAGCAGAGCGTCGCCGAGCACCAGGCCGGGCAGGAGGCGGCCGACGCCCAGCAGGGCCGTCGTCGCCAGGCACCGCCCCGGCGCAACCTCGGCGCCTTGCCGGAGCATCTGCCGCGCTACGAGGTGCTGGTCGATGTCGAGCGGCGTGACTGTCCCTGCTGCGGCGGCACGCTGCATGCCATCGGCGAGCTCCGCACCGAGCAGCTCGACATCATACCCGCTCAGCTGCGGGTCCGGGTCACCCGCCGCCCGCGCTACGCCTGCCGGGCCTGCGAGAGCGCGGTGGTGGTGGCACCCGCGCCGGCGCGGCCGATCGACGGCGGCATGGCGACCGAGGCGCTGATCGTACATGTGCTGGTGAGCAAGTTCTGCGACAGCCTGCCGCTGTACCGCCAGGCACAGATGCTGGCGCGGCAGGGTGTGACGCTCGACCGCTCGACGCTCAGCACCTGGGTCGGCCGGGCCTGCTGGTGGCTGACCCCGCTCTATGACCTGCTGGTTGGCACGGCACTGTCCGCGGCCAAGCTGTTCGCCGACGACACGACACTGCCGGTCCTCGACCCCGGCTGTGGCCAGACCAAGACTGGGCGGCTCTGGTGCTACGCGGTCGATGACCGGCCATGGTGCGGCCCAGGTCACCCAGTGGCGGCTTATGTCTATACCGAAGATCGCAAGGGCCTGCGCCCCGCCGGGCATCTGGCGGCATTCCGCGGCGTGCTGCAGGTCGATGGCTACCCCGGGTTCAAGCGGTTGGCAGGCGACCGCGCCGACGCCTCGGTCGTCCTGGCGTTCTGCTGGGCCCACATGCGACGGTACTTCTACGAGTTCCACGCCTCCACCCAATCGCCGCTCGCGGCCGAGGTGCTGACGCAGATCCAGGCGCTCTACGCGATCGAGGGCCAGATCCGTGGCCATCCCGCCGAACATCGGCAACAGGTCCGACAGGAACGCAGTCGACCAGTTGTCGAGGCCCTGCATGCCTGGCTGCAGGCCCATCAGGGCCGCGTCTCCGCCGCCTCGGACCTCACCAAGGCCATCCGCTACGCCTTGCGGCATTGGCCGGGCCTCGCGGTGTTCCTTGAGGACGGCCGGGTCGAGATGGACTCGAACGTAGTCGAGCGTGCCATCAGGCCCGTGGCCCTCGGGCGCAAGAATGCGCTGTTCGCCGGAAGCGACGGCGGGGCGCGTCACTGGGCGATGGCCATGACGCTCATCCAGACCGCCAAGTTGAACGGCGTCGACCCGCAAGCATGGCTCACCGACGTGCTGGAGCGCATCGTCTCCGGGCGAACCAAGGCCACCGAGTTGGAAGCACTCCTGCCGTGGAACTGGCGCCCTGACGCCGACCTCCCGATCGCCGCGGCCGCATGATCGACAATCCTGAGCAGGCGGAACGGCTGCTCACCCGGTTGCAAGCGGCACTGCCGGTGCCCGCCCGCATGACGCCGGAACTCGCCGCCACGCTGCGCACCCCGGAGACCGCGACGAAGATCCCCGCGGCCTGTTCGATCATCACCCTCCACTATGCCGGTGACGAGGGCGGGATTGTCTGCGGGCTCGACGTCGCCACAGCAACCGGCAACGTGGTCTACACCTCGATTACCCACCTGCGGTTCGATCCACGCCTGCCCCTGGCGCGCGAGATCGCCGTCTACCAGAAACATCGGGTGAAACGCCTGCGGCGCCAGCCGCCCGGGCCAGGCTGAGCCGCAGCCTTGCTGGCCTCGCAGCGTGGCAGCTTGTCCAGTCACATGTGCCGTGCGGACGCCGCAACGTTTACGTAACTGCCAACCGGAGCCGCCACGAAAGCGTACCGGCGCGACCATTTTGCTGTCCACCAACCGCCCACCTAGCCCATGGGACCGTTACTAAATCATAGCTGGGTGGTCCTTGAGAGGCTTATGCTCCCTCCTCCGGCTCGCGCCGGACAAGCAAAGGGAGGATGCCCATGCAGTGCATGATGGTGACTGGTTTGTTCGTTTCTGCGCTGCTTCTCGTACCAACACAGGGGCGGGCGCAACAGGCTGGCTCGGCGAACATGAGCTTCTTCGTCACGAGCGCTAATCCCGGCCAGGGCGGCGACCTGGGTGGCCTGGCCGGGGCCGATGCCTATTGCCAGCGCTTGGCTCAGGCAGCCGGTGCGGGCAGCCGCAACTGGCGCGCCTATCTCAGCACGCAGGGCGCCGGGGCGGTGAATGCGCGCGACCGCGTTGGCCGCGGACCCTGGCGCAATGCCAAGGGCGAGGTAGTCGCAAGTGACGTGCAGCAATTGCACGGACAGAACAACCTGACCCTGCAAACTGCGCTAAACGAGCGCGGCGAGTCTGTGAACGGGCGCCGCCAGCAACCCAACACCCATGACATCCTCACCGGCTCGCAGCCAGACGGCACGGCATTCGGCGGCGCTGAGGACCGCACCTGCCGCAACTGGACCAGCGGTAGCGAGGGCTCGGCCTTCGTTGGTCACCACGACCGCGAGGGTCTGCGGGACGACGATGCCTCGCGGTCTTGGAACGCCTCGCATGCCTCGCGCGGCTGCAGCCTTGAGGCGTTGCGTGCAACTGGCGGGGCAGGGTTGTTCTACTGCTTCGCTACAGATTAGATAGTTGCTGACCAGTGACGTGGGTTCCTGACTACGATGTTGGGACACCCGGTTCTTGGCACTGGCGATCCACATCGCCGAGTGGTCGAAACACCGCGCGACCAAGGCCGGCTGCGTCGTGGCCGACGACGACCACTGGATTCGGGTGACCGGCTACAACGGTTTCCCACGCGGAGTGACCGACTTGCCAGAGCGCCTAGCCGATCGTCCGACGAAGCTTCTCTTCTGCGTGCACGCCGAGGCCAATGCGTCGCCACAGCCGCGCGCTCAGGTGTGTCGCTCGCTGGGTGTGGGCTGATACCGAGACGGCAGGCCGTCTGCTCATGGAGGAAGCCGGCGTGGCTTGGCAGCGTGCGGTGGCGACCGAGACGTAAGGGCACGCCTCTGGGCCGACTGTGGTTGCACAAACGAGGCTCACCCCGTCCCGGAGCGACCAAACGTGTGGCCTTCGATCCACTTTTTTGGTGATGAATGCCGTTAAGTTGCAGCTGGGATCTCCGACACTTGCCCCCAATATCCACAAGCATCCCTATGATCCACATGGGGCTGGCGCTGATAAGATGAAAATCGGATACACCCCCGGAAGCCCACTTTGAACACCACAGTTCTGACCCGCCCCCAGATTGAAAGGGACTATCCCGAAGCGTCCCCCATTGAGCGCCGGATGCTTGCCATCCTTGAGGATGGGCCGGGCTGCGGCACCAAGGCCGGGTTCCTTCCTCCTCAGCTGGTTGCCGAGGCGCTTAACGCTGCCCAAGGAGACGACGAGCTTTTCACGCGCCATCCCTTGTTAGTTGTTCCTCAGGCAGCCTTGGGATCGCTTCGGGCCGACGTGCTGGTCATGACCCGGTCGCGCCTCGGCCGATCACACTGGCACGGTCGGGCAGCTCATGCGTTCCTAGTTGAATGCGACAGCCTCGAATTCCATGCAGGGCGGGTGCAGGAAGATCTGGCTCGGGAACGGGCAATCCGCCGGACAACAGGACTAGATTTCCTCCGCTTCAGTGGCGCGGAGATCAACTTCCGCCCGCATCAGGTGCATCAGGTCCTGGCAGCGCGTGTCGAAGCCATGCATGCTCTTCACGAATTTGGTGATGCAATCCAGTCCTATGCTACCCGCGTCATCGAACACGTCGGTGCGGTTTCCTGTCACCCGGCGCTGCGCACCGAGTACCAGGCCAGGAATAGCCCTGAGGAAGCCGATCTCTACGATTCCTTCGATCCGCAGGGTGAGCACTACAACTCGCCACCTGACATCGATTGCGACCCGTTCGAGGCAATGCGCGATGCCGTTGCCCGTTTAAGGCACCGCATCTCTTATCTTCGCCTCGCTGGCCCGGGATGGGAGCCGGGCGATACCTTTCCTGAGCGGACGCCCCGATCGCTCGGTACAGTTCTCGCCGGGATCATGGCACGCATGACCAAGACCTGATGCTGGCTAGAAGTCTCGACCTCATCAGCGATGCTCAACTTCAGCTGGCGTTTTCGCCGCGGCCACGCCGCCATCGGATTCCACAGCTAATTGCCGGTCAAATTGACCCAAGGGTCATCTTCTTGCCCAAGACTAATTTACGTGGGTGAATAGGCTACTTGACGTTACCGCCCGACAATTGGCATCGGCAGCTATGTGCCTATGGCGATCATCGGATGAGCCCGCCCGGTTTCCTGTAAGCGGACATCGTGTCACTGAGAGTTCATGGAGAGCCAACTCAGGAGGCATTCCTCGCCAAGGTCAGTCACTTCGTTCTCGTGAGTACGCCGAAGACCCATGTCAGGCCCGCATCGGCCATTGCAGCGCTGGGCGAGACTGCTTGGAGCCGAAAGCTGCCTAGCGGCAGGGGAGCGCTCACGATGGCAACTCCGAAACGCGCGGCATGCCTCTCTGCGAACCGCCGAGGCAGTGCGGAGATCAGGTCCGTCTCGGCAAGCACGGCAAGCGCGAACATGAAATTGGGAACGGTCAGCGCAAGGTGCCTCGTACGGCCTTGCTGCGCCAGAGCCTCGTCGACGAAGCCGTAAGGGTCGCCAGAAAGGGAGACCACCAGATGCCGCATCGCGCAATAACGGTCGAGAGTCGGAGCTTCAAGGAAGGGATGTCCCGCTCGCGCGGCCACAACGAAGGTCTCTTCGTACAATGTCGTTCGGTGGAAGCGTGCTGGGACCTCGCTGGAGGGGATGATGGCGATGTCCATCGCGCGAGCCTCCAGATCGGTGAAGGCACCTCGCCAAGCCCGCTCCAGTGATGTCTCTCCCGGCAAGGGCAGCAGCTGACGGAGGCTGATGTCGATGCCAGGCGCGCGATCAGCCAGTTCAGCCAGCAGGGCGGGTAGCAACACCGCCGAAACGCCATCGGGCGCCCCGATCGTGAAGCGGCGCCTGGACGTGGCGGGGTCGAACGGCTCGGCGGTCGCAAGTATGCCCCTGACCCGTGCCAGGACCTCGGCGATCGGCCCGGACAGCTCGGTTGCCCGTTCGGTGGGAACGACGCCCTTGGGTGTCCGAATGAAAAGTGGGTCGTTCAGGAGACGGCGCAGCCGGCTGAGACCATGGCTGACCGCTGACGGCGACAGGCTCAGCCGGTCTGCAGCCCGGCCGACATGTCGCTCCTGCAGCACGGCCTCGAACAGGACGAGGAGGTTGAGGTCCGTCCGGGAGAGGTCGATCTCATTCAGCATATCTCTGAATTCATATCACTGGCTTCAGCGTCCTGGAACGGCCATTCGATTTCCAGCCTGAGGCGGCGAAGTTCCACCCTAGGATGGAAAAGGAGAGTACCCCCATGTCACACCGCCGACGTTCAGTGCTCGCGGTCGCGTGCGCAGCCGGCTTCACGGCGCCCGCGACGGGCGCTCACGTTGCACTCGATGCTTCCGGCACCACCAGCCAAGCGTTGGCCGAACTCCTCCGGCGATCTGAGGAGGCGAACGGCGCGCTGCTCCGCGGCGACGTCGAAACCTATCTGAGCCGGATCACGCTCTCCGACGATTTCACGCTGATGTCGCCGTTCGGCGGCACACCCTCACGCGGCCCCTACACCGCGGAACGCTGGGGGGAGATCGGTCGGTTCTTCCGGAACGGCACGCTGCGGCAGGAGCTCGTGCAGGCCTATGGCAGCGCGGACTTGGTAGTGCTCGCGATCATCGAGCACGGTCATGGAGAAGTCGGCGGCCTGCCGGCTCAGGACTGGCCGTTGCGCGTCACCCTCGTCTATCGCCGCGAGGGTTTGGATTGGCGGCTGGCCCATCGTCATGCCGACCCTCTTGTGAAGGACATCTCGCTTCAGCAAGCGGCGACGCTCGCTCGCTCCGGCACGCAATAAGAAACGAACCTGCCACGGCGCCCAAATGGTCGGTGCGGCCTCTCCAGATGAATGAAACGATATCGGCGATTCGCACCCGACACCTGGAAGCCGCCGGTCCGTTATCGACCAGGTTCGGTCACGGCAGGTCACCCAATGACAGCCGCCTTAAGCCTTTCCTCAGCGAGTGATCACGGATCGCTGCTCCACCCAGCTCAGCGGAAGCGGTTTTAGCAGCTGTGGTAGCCTGAGGAGAGACGAGGCTTGGCCATCGAGGATCGCCTTCACGATCTCCGGCGCCAGCAGCGTGAGGCGGAGAAGCGTCGCGAGATACCCCCGCTCGATTCTCTCCGCGGCCGCCATTTCGCTGATTGAAGTGTAGCGCCCCTCGTCGAGCAGACACTGAAGCGGAAGGCTCGCGCCAGCACCTTCACCAGCGCTGGGTTGACCCGTGCCGGGAGCGCGGCCTCACCGCCGTCCAGCGCTGGCATGACGACCGGCTTCCGCCTTGAGCGGTGCCGGATGGGCAACCGCACCCGGGCCTCGATGATCGTACCCACAGTCGAACCGCCCTCGGCGGTTCCAGCCACGTTCGATCAATCGGCTAGTGTTCTGACCGAGACAGAGGATTCCCTATCCGATTGGGATGTGCGATCCGG
>NZ_JCACHU010000015.1:0-11119 GCF_059504005.1 Belnapia sp.
ATTCTCGATCACCCGCGCCCCCTCATTGCGCGATCCTATCCACGCGACAACTGCTTTGACACGGGGGGGCTCCCGCCGGTCTCTGACTGCACCGCCTGAGCGAGCTGCTCGACCTGGCCGCGGTCCTCGGCGTTGGCTGGGGTGACGTGCAGGGCCAGCAGGTGGCCGAGGGTGTCGACGGCCAGGTGCAGCTTGGAGCCGCGCTTGCGCTTGGCGCCATCGTAGCCGGCACGTTCGCCGCTCTCGGGCGTCGAGCGCAGGGTGAGGCTGACCCGCGGCGGGCCGCAGGAAACGGCCGGGCTGCTCGACACCCATTCGGCCGGTCCGGAGCGCCTGGCGGCCTGGCGGCAGGCGGCGGAGGAGATCCGCCGCTCCCCGACCTGGTACCGCGGCGGCCGGGCCAGCAAGCACCGGCGTGAGGGCAGGCGTCCGGTGCGGCCCGACCCGATGGGCGGCGGCACGCCGCAGTCCCCACCGCTGCCAAGCCATGCGCCCGGACCATCACGGCCCGTTCCGGGCAGGTCACCCCGCCTTGCGCTGACGCAGCCCCGCGTAGAAGGCGGTTTCGAATTCCATGTAGCCCCCGAAGGACACCGGATCCCCGAAGGGCAGGATCTGCGTCGCCCAGAAGCCGCCGAAGCCGTTGGCCCTGTCGATCCAGTAGAACAGGTTGGCGAGGCCAGCCCAGCCGAGCGCTCCCGCTGGGCGCCCGGTCGGCGCCTCCTCGTCGTTCACCATGAAGGTCAGGGCCCAGGACTTCGACAGGCCAGGGAAGAACTCGGCGTCATTGGAGAGCGACCGAATGACGCCCGGCAGCATGGTGATCTTCTTGCCGTTGAGCTGGTCTCGTTCCGCCATGCGGATCGTCTCGGGCCTCAGGACCTGGCCGTGCTCGGCCCGGCCGTCGTTCAGCCACATGCGGATGAAGCGCATGTAGTCGCCAACGGTCGCGTAGAGGCCGTGCCCGCCCATGTGCACGTCGGGCTCGGCGGGCAGCTCGAACTCGATGGGCGAGAGCGAGCCGTCATCGCCCCGAGCGTGCATTCCCGCCGCGCGGCGGCGCATGGCCGCTGTCATGAAGAAACCGGTGTCCTGCATCCCGAGCGGCCCGAAGATCCGGCTGCGGAAGACCTCGCCGAGACGCTGGCCGGTCACCCCCTCGACCACTTGGCCGGCCCAGTCGATGTTCGAACCGTACTCCCACCGCTCGCCGGGGTCGAAGAGCAGCGGGGTCATGAGGGACGCCTTTCTCGCGGTGACAACGCTCGGCTGGCCATGCTCCTGCGCCAGGCGGTTGTAGGTCTCGTTGAAGAAGTCGTAGCCGAAACCCGCGGTGTGCAGCAGCAGCATCCGCGTCGTCACCTCGCGCCTCGGCGGCCGCAGCCTCGGCGCTCCCTTTTCGTCGAACCCCTCAATCACCTGCAGCCGGCCGATGTCGGGGGCATAGGCTTTCGCCGGCGCGTCGAGGTCGAGCCTGCCGTCTTCGACCAGTTGCAGCACCGCGGTGCCGGTGATCGCCTTGGTTGTCGAGAAGATGGCGAAGACCGTATCCGTCGTCATCGGATCCGGCCGGTCGAGCCGCCTGACGCCGGCCGCGCCCTCGTAGATGGTGCGGTGTCGGTCGGTCGCCATCGCCACCACGCCGGGTACGCGGGGGCTGGAGGTGACGACGCGCTGCAGGATGGTGTCGGCGGCGGCCTTGAAATCGGCGCCCATGGCTGTTCCTCCCTCGGTGGCGTGACGCGGGCCGGCGTCAGCGCATGGCAAAGCCCTGATAGCCGCTCGCGGCCACCTCGGCGCATTTCTGGCGGTAGGTCCCGACGCCGCCCGTGTAGGACAGCACCCGGCGCGGCTTCCCCGCGACGTTGGAGCCGAGATACCAGGAGACCGTCTTCGCAATCAGGGTCGCGCCCGCCGTTTCGTCGTGATGCGCCACCCAGCGGTCCTCCATCTCCTGCGTCGGCTCGCAGACCGCGAGGCCGTGCTGCCGCATGTGGCGGATGCATTCGGTGATCCACTCGGTCTGCTGCTGCAGGCAGGTCGTCATGTTGCAGAGCGCGGCCGAGGGCGCCAGTGGCGTGGCGGTGGTGAACAGGTTGGGGTAGCCATGGATCTGCAGCCCCATCGTGGTGCGAATGTCGCGGCCCCACTCCTCCTTCAGCGACCGGCCGCCGCGGCCGCGGATGTCGATGCGGGTCAGTGCGCCGGTGCCGGCGTCGAAGCCGGTTGCGAGAATGATGACGTCGAGCGGGACGACCCGGCCATCCGCCAGCTGGATGCCGTCGGGCACCACGCGCTCGATCGGGTTGTCCCGCACGTTCACTGCCTCGACGTTTGGTCGCAGGTAGGTCTCGAGATAGCCCATCTCCAGTGGAACGCGATGCGTGCCGAAGCCGTAGTCCTGCGGCACCAGGACTTCGATGAGCTTCGGGTCCTTCAGCCGCGCGCGCATCTTCTCGCGCACGAACTCGGAGATTTCGTCATTCACCGCCGCGTCGAAGAACATCTCCCCGAACGAGGCGAGCCAGAGCTTCAGCGATCCGTCCTGCCAAGTATCCTCGAGCACACGACGGCGCTGCTCCGGCACCAGGTCGGCCCATTTGTGGACGAAGTCGTATTCGAAGCCGGTGAAGGTATTGGGGATGGTCCGCTTCAGCTCTTCGAATCTCGCCTTGTAGGCGGCGACCTCCTCCGGCCCGTACTTCGGGTTCTTCATCGCCACGATGTACTGCGGCGTACGGACGAAAACGGTCAGGTGCCCGACCTCGGGCGCGATGGTCTGGATCACCTGGATGCCCGTGGCGCCGATGCCGACCACGCCGACCCGCCTGCCGGCGAGCTCGATGCCTTCCTTCGGCCAGCGGCCGGTATGGACCAGCTGCCCCTTGAAGCTGTCCTGCCCAGGAAAGGCCTCCGTCAGTGGAGCCGACAGCATGCCGCAGCAGGTCACCAGGAACTGCGTGTCGATCGTCTCGCCGGCGGCGGTGCGCACGATCCAGCGTCCGATTGCCTCGTCGAACCGTGCCGAAGCGATGGTGGTGTTGAACTGGATGTCCTTGCGCAGGTCCAGTCGGTCGGCGACGTAGTTGAGCCAGCGCTCGATTTCCGGCTGGCCGGGAAACTTCTCGCTCCAGCTCCAGCCCTTGTAGAGATCTTCGGAGAACAGGTACTGGTAGATGTAGGCTTCTGAATCAAAGCGTGCGCCGGGATATCGGTTCCAGTACCAGGTGCCGCCGATGCCCGAGGCGGTGTCGTAGGCGCGGACCTTGAGGCCGAGCTGCCGAAGCTGGTGCAGCTGGTACAAGCCGGCCACGCCGACGCCGATGATCAGCGCGTCGAGTGTTGTCCGGTCCGTCGCGGTGTCGGCGGTGACGGGCTTGGCGAGCGTCGTCTCGGTCATGCGTCACTCCCTGGAGGTCTTTTTGACTGGAGGGCCGTGCTGGATGCCCCGCGACCATGCGGCTGGCACGGCGCGCCCGCATGCGCGCGGTGGCCCTCCGTCATGGTGAGGATGATGATATGCAGAACGCAATATGCCTGCCAGGCAAAACGCCATCGGCAATACGGCGGGGCAAGGCGTGCTGCGTGCCGGCAGCCCGGCTCGCGCGGCGCGGGTAGAGGAAGGCCGGAACGGCAATCATCCGGCGACAGCGCGCGTCTGAAACTCGACGGACGCGGTGCGGCATTGTCAACTTCGCGCTCTTTGGCCGGAACGAAGCGGCTGGGGCATGCTGGCGAGATGACGCCCGAGCCCGCTCCGCCGCCCTCGCCTCAAATGGCCAAAGTCGAGATAAGTGGATCGTACGACAGCCGATCCGCTTCCCGGATCTTTCAGAAATAGCGCCTCCTGGCAGGACTGTCGTTTGCGCTGGCATTTCCGCCTCTTGACGCCGCAGACTGCCAGGTGAACGGGCCACAGAGCCGTACCGGAGGAGACGAGGATGCCGCGTTCTTTCCTGCCCCGCCGTACGTTGATCGCCGCCGGCCTGGCCGCGCCAAGCCTGGCCCGGGCGCAGACCGACGACTGGCCCAGGCAGACGGTGCGCTACATCAACCTCTATGCCCCAGGCGGAGCGAACGACATCCTCTCTCGCGCCTGGTGCCAGGCCATGACGCAGATCACCGGCCAGCAGTTCGTGGTGGAGAACCGCACCGGCGCCGGCGGTACGGTGGGCAGCGACGCCATCGCCAAGTCTCGCCCGGACGGCTACACCGTGGGTCTTGGTGGTGTCGCCAACTTGGCCATTGCGCCCTCGCTCTTCCCGAACCTGCCTTACGATCCCTTCCGCGATTACAGTCTAATTTCGGGCTTGTACCGACAGCCCAACATCCTGATCGTCAACAACGAACTTCCCGTGCGCAGCGTGCCGGAGCTGATCGCGCTGCTGAAAGCGCATCCAGGGCGTTATCACTACGCAACAGGTGGTGCCGGCACCACGCCACACCTGTCGGCCGAGTTATTCAAGATGACGACCGGCACGGATATGCCCTTCGTGCAGTACCGCGGCGGCGCACCAGCGCTCGTTGACCTCATGGCTGGCCAGGTGCAGGTGATCTTTGACAACCTTGCTGGCCCGATCGGGGCAGTCCGGGACGGCAAGGTGCGGGCGCTGGCGGTCACCAGTCCGGAGCGAAGCCCAGTGCTCCCCGACCTGCCAGCTTTGGCGGAGTTCCTGCCAGGCTTCGACCTTACCAGTTGGAATGGGTTGATCGCTCCAGCCGGCCTGCCGCCGAGAATGATCCGGCACATGGCGGCGCTGGCGCATCGCGCTCTCACAAGTCCTGAATTGGCGAAGACCTACACCGACAATGGCGCAACACCTTGGGTGGTGGGACCGGAGGACTACGCGGCTTACGCCCGTACACAGGAGCCATTAATGCGCGAATTAGTGCGGCTCAGCGGCGCCTCGGCCGGATAGCGCTGTCTGTCTGATCTATGGCGTCACCTACTCCAGCTTCACCACGCTCTGCTCGAGCCCATGCATTTCCGATCTCATGAGACGGTTGATGGTGACGGTTCTTCGCTTCCGAAAATCATCGCTGGGCAGCAGGTACGCGGAGTTTGCTCAGTCTCAACTACCAGCGCGGTAGGAAGGCCCACCTCGATGTCGTGCGGTGCCGGTCCTTGTTGGATAAGGCGTGAGATGGAAGGAACTTGTCGGCTGTGAACTAAGGTCTGTGACCGGCCTCAGCGATGCACAGGTTGATCGTGGTGGCGGCGAGATGGGCGAAGCCCATCCAGCTGCGGCGTGTCTTGTCGCGTCGCAGGGCAATGCGGGCAAAGTCCTTGAGCCGCGAGAACAGGTTCTCGACGTGGTGCCGCCGGGTATACGGCACGGGATCCCATGCGGCTGGATCGATTATGCCCCGCTTGGGTGGGGTGTGGACAGTGCAGCCTTCGACGGCAAAGGCCGCACGGAGCGGCGCCGAGACGTAACCGCGGCCAAGCGCCGCGTCGCAGGCCGGGATGCCCGAAGCGGGCGCTGTGGCATAGCGCAGGTCCGAGTGGTGTCCGGGGCTGGCGATCAGCCGCAGGATGCGGCCTGCGCCATCGGCGCCGGCATGCAGCTTGGAGCAGAGCCCGCCACGGCTGCGACCGAGCGCCTCGGCAGCTGCCGTGCTGCCCGCCGCCCCGCTCGCGGCCCGGTGGGCCTTGCAGGTGGTACAGTCCAGCAGCAGCAGCCCGTCAGCGGGCAGGCTTGGGCGAAGCGCCTCGAAGATCATCTCCCACCAGCCACGCAGGCACCAACGCCGCCAGCGGCGATAGACGCTCGACCAGAGGCCCAAGCTCTCCGGCAAGTCACGCCAGGGCGCGCCGGTCCGGCCAATCCAGAGCGCCGCCTCGACGAAACGGCGCAGTGCCACGTCATCACGCTTCCAGATAAGGGGAACTTGCTGCATCACCAGCATCAGCGACACCCATTGGGTGTCGTCTAGGCTTGTCCTGGTCATGGCCGCGTTTCCTTGAAAGCCTCGAGACCTTCCAAGGTGGCGCGGCCAGAGACCGGATCGGAGCCAGACCAGTTAGCCAGACAGTCCGGTCACCGACCCTAGGCGGAGAACGGCAGATCAAGCGCTTCAAGGCGCATCGGCAGGCACATCGCTTCCTTTCTGCTCACAACTCAATCGTTGACCTTTTCCATCTCCGCCGTGGCCACGTCACCGTCATCGGGTATCGGACCGCAAGGGCGCGGGCGTTCGAAATGTGGGCGGATGCCAGCGGGGCTCCGCCGCTGCCTAAACACCGCTGTGCGTCGCCTGCGGCATGCCAGCGTGGCAGCAGAAGGGTCGACAAATCGACGGTTCCTCATTTTCATCGGCGGCCCATCTGCCTACCGACGGTGCTTTCCGCGTTGGGCTTCGTGATCACACGCTCCGAGGCGGTCATTGCGTCATGCTAATTTTCGAAGTTCTGCTTGGCCTTCTGGCCGCTTCCGTTGTGTTGGCTCTCGTCGCACGTCACCTGCATATGCCATTGGCCGTGGTGCTTGTGATTGGTGGCATGGCGCTGGCCTTGGTGCCGGGCCTGCCAACCATTGACCTCGACCCTCAACTGGCGCTGGTCATGTTCCTGCCGCCGCTCCTGCAGGCAAGCGCCTACCGTACCGATTGGCCTGCATTCCGCTTTAACCTGCGGCCGATACTGCTGCTGGCCCTCGGCGCGGTCCTGTTTACCGCAGGCGCCGTGGCTGTGACCACTAAGCTTCTCTTGCCTGACCTGCCCTGGGCCGCTGCGGTCGCGCTTGGCGCTATCGTTGCTCCGCCCGATGCGGTGGCGGCGACCTCGGTGCTGAAGAACTTTCGGATCCCAAAGCGCCTTGTCACCGTGTTGGAAGGCGAGAGCCTACTCAACGATGCCTCTGCGCTGGTGCTCTATCGTTTCGCCGTTACCGCTACCATGGCGGGTAGCATCTCGCTCGGTGAAGCATCCATGTCCTTTGTGTTGGCAGCCGCTGGCGGTGCCGCTATGGGATACGGCGTCGGGCGGGTCGCCATGTGGATCTTCGCCCGTTTGGAGGACACGCTTCTCGATATTCTTGTGACCTTTTTGGCTGGCTTTGCCGCTTACATTGCGGCCGAACAGTTGCATGTCTCTGGCGTCCTCGCGGCTGTGACCTGCGGCCTCGTGCTTGGACGACAGCAGCACGCAGCCTTCACAGCACGCACGCGGCTGGAGTCAGGTGCAGTCTGGAGCTTCGTCGAGTTCGTCCTTACCGCTCTGGTGTTCATTCTGATCGGCTTGCAACTGCGCGACATCCTGGCTCGGCTCGAACAATACAATCCTTGGCAGCTTGCAGGTCTCGGCCTGGCTGTCTCGGCTGCGCTGATCGCCAGCCGCTTCGTCTGGATTTTCCCGGCGACTTGGTTGCCGCGGGTGCTGTCGCCAAAGCTACGAGAGCGCGATCCCATGCCGCCCTGGACCCATGTGACGGTGTTATCCTGGGCTGGAATGCGGGGGGTCGTGAGCCTCGCCGCGGCCTTGGCCCTTCCGGCGGAGTTTCCGGGACGCGACATCATTCTCTTTCTTGCCTTCTGCGCTATTTTGTCGACGCTCGTGCTTCAAGGAACGACGCTTGGGCCACTGATACGGCACCTGGGCGTGAGTGAACCGGAGAATGAACCCCTGAACCCGGCCGTCACGCCAGAAGCAATCACTGCACGCAGTGAGGCGACGGTGGCGGCTATGGATGCCGTGGGTGAAAAGCTTAACGACCCTGAGCAGGCGGCCGCTGCCGATGAACTCCTACGGGACCTCCGAATTCGCGCCAAACAGGCCGACCAAATGCGCCAGGACGCTGAGACGGGCTCGCAACGCGATGCCACACGGCTCGGCTTGCGGCTAACTGCTGTCGAGGCTGCGCGCGCCAAGCTCCTAGCGGAGCACAAGGAAGAACTCGACACCGAGGCTATGGCAGCATTGATTGCGGAACTTGACTTGGAGGAACAACAGATCAGGGTCGCTCTAGGTAAGCGCTGATTATTAGGATCTGCAAAGATGGGGTACGGGTGGGCATAGATCATGGCGGTCAGCTTCGGTCATGCACGCTGTGACGTTGTTGCAGCGGTCGCCCGCCTGAGCGGCTGCGGGTAGTGTGAGATCGGGGCGAGGCCTCTTCATCCTGCAGGGGCATACCTCTTGCCGTTCAAAGCGAACGCCGCTCGGCACCACCACATCCCGAAGCAGCGGCACCGGGTAACCAACTGGGCCATGTATGATGCGGGCCTGCGCGCCCGCGGCACCCTCACCGTGTGGTTCACGCCGGAGGCGGTCGAGGCATGGACCGCCGAACCGCGCACCGGCCGGGGCGGGCAGCCCGCCTACTCCGCGCTGGCCATCGCCACCGTCCTGACGCTGCGTGCCGTGTTCCGCCTGGCGCTGCGTCAGACCGAGGGCCTGATCTCGCTGCTTTGCGTAGGGCGCGGAGGAACACAAACGTGCCGGAACGGACCACTGCGGGCTCCGACCCACTGGCCGAGCGCCTCGCCCGGCAAGCCCGCGGCTGCACGACCAGCTCGACATCTCGCTACCGCGGCGGCATTAAATCCTTGTAGGGGTTTCTGAGTATAAATAATTCGCTCACTGATTGCATCATGACGCTGGACAAGCGGCACCCATGCCGATATCACGGAATCGTGAGTTAACGTAGGGCTGCCCATAAGGCCCGGCTCGGGAAGATTCCATGAACCTCCGGCCCTGGCGCCTCAAAGGCTGGCATCTCACCGCGGTTACCCTGACGGTGGCAGCAGCATTCTGCGGCCTCGTCACCGAAGCTCTGCTCGAAGCCCGCAGGGATACCTGGGATCGCGCCAGCCAGTCTGGTCGAAATCTCGCTCGCGCCATGGCGACAGAGATCGAGCGAACTGTGGAGAGCCTCGACCTCTCTCTCAAGGGCGCGGCGGACAATAGCCAGGTCTTGGGTGTCATGAGCCTCGAGCCGCAGCTGCGCAACATGGTGCTGTTCGACCGGGCCGCTGCTGCAAAGAATCTTGGCTACATGGTACTTTTGGACGCGCGCGGCGACATCGTGGCCTCGTCGCGGCTTGACGGGCCTCTGCAAGGCAACTTTGCTGACCGAGGCTATTTCCGAGCTCACCGGGACAACGCCGCGCTTGGACTGCACGTGAGCGAACCCTTTCGGAGCGGGTTGAGCAGCGACGCGAGCCTTGCCTTCAGCCGTCGTGTGCCTGCACCTGATGGTGGGTTTGGCGGTGTTGCGGTCGGAGCGGTCCGTCTTAACTCAGTCCGGGAACGCTTCGAGGCCATGGATCTTGGAGCAAAGGGATCCCTGACGCTGTTTCACGAGGACGGCACGATCGTGATGCGCGTGCCCTACCGCGATGCCTTTATCGGCAGCGATGTCAGCGCGACTGAAGTCTACCGGCGCGCCATGCAGAGCGAGAGCGGCCAGTTCGTCGCGGTTTCCAATTTCGACGGCGAGCGCCAGATGCACAGTTTCGCAAGCGTCGCAGGAGCGCCCCTCCGGGTTGCGGTCTCCTTCTCGATCAACGACATTGAGGCAGGTTGGCGACAGCATGCCATCCTCGTCAGTTTGGCCGCGCTCGTCCTGGTAAGCGTCCTGCTCCTAGCGTCGCTCGCCCTGGGGCGCACGATGCGGAAGCGCCAGGAGGCTGAGGCCGCCACATATGAGAGCGAAGCCAACTTCCGTCTGCTCGCAGAAAACTGTGCCGACATGGTGACGCGCATAGGCCCGGACGGTTTACGCCGATATGTCTCCCCCGCCTCGTTCCGCATCCTCGGCCGGGTGCCGGAAGAACTTGTTGGGCGCCGTCCACGAGATGAGATCCATGCCAACGATGCAGCAGCCGTGGCTGCAGCATCAGACCGATTGCAGCAAAGCGATGACGATACGGAGGCCACACTTTGCTACCGCAGTCGTCGGGCTGACGGCACCTGGATCTGGATGGAGTCTACCGTTCGCGCCGTCCGTGACCCATTAACAGGGAAGAAGGATGGGCTTGTGGTGGTATCGCGCGATGTGACTGAGCGCAAAAGGGTTGAGGTTGAGCTGGCGCGCTTGGCCACTCTTGACGGTCTTACTGGCATCGCCAACCGACGCAGCCTGGATGATGCGCTCGGACGGGAATGGCGGCGTTGCGCCCGGGCCGAGTTGCCACTTTCTGTGCTGCTGGTTGACGTGGATCGATTCAAGGCGATGAACGACTCCCAAGGCCACCAAAAGGGCGACGAGTGCTTGCGGCTGGTGGGAGCGGTGCTCGGCGGCACCGTGCGCCGGGCCAGTGACCTGTCAGCCCGCTATGGCGGTGAGGAGTTTGCGCTTTTGCTGCCAGAGACAGATGCCATGGGCGCTGCGGCCGTGGCTGAGCGGGTACGAGCTGAGGTCGAAGCTCTGGCCCTGCCACACGAGGCCAGTGGGCTGCCTGGGGGCGTTGTGACTGTGAGCGTAGGTGGTGCGACGATCTGGCCAGTGCCAGGCGAGGAGGCAACCGGACCGGCTGCGCTCATTGGGATGGCTGACCAATGCCTGTACGAGGCAAAGCGTACCGGGCGGAATAGAGCGGTGCACACTGCAATGCCTTGTCCCGGTTTGGCAGCATCGCTGGGGCGCGCCGCGCCGTCAGCTTCAAACTTCATCGTGCCGACGTAGCAGGTGTCCTGGGCGCCGCAGTAGCCCTGGCACTCGCTCTCGAACTCGCCGTGGGCTTCATTGTCCTGCCTGGCCGTTTCCAAGGCGGCGATCCGGGCCTCGGTGAGCATAAGCCCATCCTAGGCGCTCCTGGCATCGAGCGCCTTCAGCCGCTTCTTTATGGTCTCGAGGTCGTGCCGTTGCCAGACGCAGCGCACCCCGGCGGGGAAGATGGACAGGCCGCGGCGCTCCACCGCCTCGGCCACCCGCTGGCCTTCCCCCGCTTTCACGAACAGTGTTACGCGGCTCTGAAGCAGCCGCCTGGAACGCCGCCACCTTCTGCTCTGGTGTGATGTAGCTCAACGCAGCATGAAGGCGGTGCTTGTTGTACCATCCCTGCAGGAACCGAAAATGTCAGCCCTGGCTTCGGCGTGTGTTTCGGTGTGGCAGAATGGCTCTGTCGCAGTTTCCGTGCTCGTCGGGCGTTGGTGTCGCGTCCTTTCTCCGAGGGA
>NZ_JCACHU010000016.1:0-187396 GCF_059504005.1 Belnapia sp.
GCTCGGCGTGCAGTCTGCCGTGGCCACCCCACACCCAAGTCGAACTGCGCTTTAAGTTATGAGGGTTTGAGGGAGGAGCGTCCGGAAGGCAGACGCGGCCGGGATTGGGCGAATAATCCTATACCGCCCGGATCCCGGAAGTCCAGCCTCAGCCGCGGTCGCCGAAGCCCTTGGGGTGAGCCGAGTGCCAGGCCCAGGCGGTGCGGACGATGTCGTCCAGCGCGCCGAAATGAGGGTTCCAGCCGGTCTCCTCGCGCAGCCGGGCGGAGGAGGCGACCAGCACCGCCGGGTCGCCAGGCCGGCGCGGGCCGAGGCTGTGGGGCACCGGCTTGCCGCTGATGCGCTCCACGGACTCCATCACCTGCTTCACTGAATAACCGGTGCCGTTGCCGACATTGAAGCGGCAGCTGCCGCGCTCGAGCCGGTCGAGGACGCGGAGATGGGCGTCGGCCAGGTCCGTCACATGGACGTAGTCGCGGATGCAGGTGCCGTCCGGCGTCGGGTAGTCGGTGCCGAACACCGTCAGCGGCGGGCGGGTGCCCATGGCGGCGCCGATGGCGAGCGGGATGAGATGGGTCTCCGGCTCATGATCCTCGCCGATGGCGCCGGAAGGGTCGGCGCCGGCAGCGTTGAAGTAGCGCAGCGCGGCGGAGCGGAGGCCATGCACCTTGTCGGCCCAGTCGAGGCCGCGCTCGACCATCAGCTTGCTCTCGCCATAGGCGGAGACGGGGGCGACCTCGGCCTCCTCGTCGATCGGGATCCGTTTGGGGAAGCCGAAGAGGGCCGCCGTCGAGGACAGGACGAAGCGGAGGCAGCCGGCCTTCACCGCCGCATCGGCGACGATCAGGCTGTTGGAGAGGTTGTCGATGCAGTAGCGCAGCGGGTCGCGCATCGACTCGCCGACCAGGGAGAGGGCGGCGAAGTGGAAGACGGCGTCGAACTTCCAGCCGGCAAAGACCTCCGCGACGCGGCGGCGATCCGACAGGTCGACGGAGACGAGTTCGACCGAGGGCGGCACCGCGGCCCGGTGGCCCTGGCGGAGGTCGTCGATGACGACGACCTCATCCCCGCGGTCCACCAGGGCCTTCACAATGTGGCTGCCGACATAACCGGCGCCACCCGTCACCAGATACCGACCCATCGAGGGGCTACTCCCGGAAATAGCCGCCGTAACGGGGGTGGTACACCTCGGCATCCGCATAGCCGGAGCGGCCATGCACCTTGGCATCCACCTGCGTCAGCGCGGCGCCGATGACCCGGGCATGCGCATCCTCGAGCAGGCCGAGGGAGTTGCGCACGACCGAGCGCGGTGTATCGCGCCATCTTACGCAGAGCAATGTGGCATCGGCGAGGCGGGCGACGACGCGGGCATCGGCCATCGCCAGCGCCGGCGGCGCGTCGAGGATGATGAGGTCGTAGTCGCGCCGCACCCGGTCCAGCAGCCCCGCCATCGCCTCCGACATGAACAGGCCGAGGGAGTGGATCTCGGCCGCGCCGGCGGGGATGTAATCGAGCGAGGATAGATGGTCGCGGCGAATGATCCGCTCCAGCAAGGCCTGGCCGAGCAGCAGGTCGGTCACGCCCGGCGCGCCCTCGCAACGGAAGACCCGGCCGAGGGCGGGCTGGCGCACGTCGCAGTCGATCAACAGCACGCGCTCGCCATTCATCGCCGCCGAGCGGGCCAGGGCCACCGAGGTGGTGGTCTTGCCCTCGCCCGGCCGGGCGGCGGTGATGACGACGACGCGCGGCGGCTCCGAGCCCAGCCAGAGGGCGGCGCGCAGCGTGCGCATGCTCTCCGAGAAGGGGCTCAACGGCTTGCGGACGACATAGTCCTCGACCTTGTGGCGGCCGAGCAGGCCGCGCTTCAGCATCGGCACCAGCGCCAGGCAGGGCAGGCCGAGGGCCGAGCGGACCTCGTCGCCGGAGCGGATGGTGCTGTCCGCCTGCTCGAGGAACCAGATCACCAGCAGGCCGAAGAGGATGCCGAGGATCGTGGCCGCCGCGACGAAGAGCGGGATCTTCGGGAAGCTCGGCCGGCCGGGCACCGTCGCGGGCGACAGCACGCGGGCATCCGGCTTCTCGATCGCCGTCTGGGAGACGGTCTGCTGCGAGCGCTCGAGCACCGCCTTCAGCAGGCTGCGGGAGGCGTCGGCGTCACGCTCGAGGGCGGCGACCTGGATCTCGGCGCCGGAGCTCTGGTTCAGCAGGCTCTCCTGCGTCTTCAGCGCCTCCTCGAGGCTGGAGACGCGGGCGCGGGCGGCACGCGCCTCCGCATCCAGCGCCTGGACCACGCGGCCGGTCTCGCCGCCGACATTGCGCTCGGCCTCGGCGAGGCGGGAGCGGGCGGCGCGCACGTCCGGGTGGTTGACGCCGAGGGTTGCCTGCAGCCGCTCCACCTCGCGCCTCGCGTCGTCGCGGGCGGCGCGGGCGCCGGTGAGGTTGGAGGCGCCAAGCGCGGTGAGGTCGGCGCCGCCGCCGCGCCTGGCGGCGGCGAGCCGGGCCTCGGCGGTGGCGAGCTGGTTGCGGGCGTCGATCAGGTCGGTGTTGATCTTGCTGACCTGCTCGGTGCCGAGGCCGGCGCTCACGCCGCGCGTCAGGCCGGAGCGGCTGCGCAGGTCGGCGATGCGGCTCTCGGTCGTCTGCAGCTCGCGGCGGAGCTGCGCGACGCGGCCGTCGAGCCACTCGCTCGCGCGGCGCACCGCGTTGAACTTCGACTCGAGCTGGTCGGAGATGTAGAGATCGGACGCCATGTTGGCGATGTCGGTCGAGAGCTGCGCATCCTCGGTTGTGACGGCGATCGTCAGCACACGCGAGTTGCGGACGACGGTGACGAGGATCTTGTCGCGCAGCTTCTCGGCCGCGGAGATTTCGGCGCGCTCGGCACTCGGCCTCGGCACCGGCGCCTCGGGGGCGATCAGGTCGGCGAGGTCGGGCGAGAGGGTCGCGATGCGGCGCGCGATGCCGTCCTGGATGCGATAGAGCAGCTCTTCCGGACGCTTCGCCTCGCTGACCCACCAGGCAAACTCCTCACGGTCGGTGAGGTCGAACTGGCGCACGATGCGGCGGGCGACGGAGAGGCTGCGGATGACGTCGACCTGGCTGGCGAGCACGGCATCCGTCGTCGTCTCGTCGCGCAGGATGCTCTGCAGCTCGGAGGCCTGGTAGTCGGTCGGCTCGAACATCACCGTGGAGGTCGCCGTGTAGCGCGGCGTCAGCTCCTTGGCGGCGATGTAGGCGGCGATCGGGAAGAGCAGGGCGCAAAGGACGAGCACGAAGCGCCGGCGCCGCAAGGCTGCGAGCAGTGCGGTGACGGTCAGGCCTTCCGGCTCGATCGGCGTGGCGACGGGCGCCGGCGTGCGGAGCTGCGGCTTCCGCTCATTCGAGGGAGGCCGCGATTCTACCGGTCTGTCGAGCATAGGGGGTGTGTCTTCCCTTCGCGGCAATGGCTGCGGAGGCTTGGGCAATACGCGTTGGCGGAGAGAGGGGTCAATCAACGGGCGAGCGAACAAGGCCGCATCGCGCAAACATCAGCGTGATGAACCATTAACGCAAGGAAACGCGAATGTGCCCTTCGCGCGATGTCTGGCAGAGACTAGTCGCGTGATGCGGATGCTGCCGCATGACGGCCATCTTCACATGCATCCCTGACCCGGTCGATGATGGACCTGGTACACGAAAGGAAAGCCAGACGATGCAATCCCGCCGCGTGTTCTCCCTGATGCTGGCAGGCGCCGTTGCCGCCTGCGCCTCGCAGGGCTCCAATTTGCCGCCGCTGCCGGAGACCACGATCTCCGCCTACCGCATCGGGCCGGAGGACCAGCTGCGCGTCACCGTCTTCAACGATCCGCGCCTCACCGGCGATTTCCGCGTGGGCGACGCGGGGACGATCGCGCTGCCGCTGATCGGCACGGTGCGCGCGGCCGGCCTCACCACCACCGAGATCGAGCGCGCCGTCGAGAAGGAGATGCGCGACAAGAACCTGTTCCGCGATCCGTCGGCCGCGGTGCAGGTCCTGACCTACCGGCCGGTCTTCGTGCTCGGCATGGTGGAGAAGGGCGGGCAGTTCCCGTACCAGCCGGGCATGACGGTGCTGACGGCGGTCGCCGTCGCCGGCGGCTTCAACTACCGCGCCATCCAGGATTACGTTTCTGTCACCCGCATCGGGCCGGATGGCAAGGCGATGGAATACAAGGCGAAGCGCGACAGCGTCGTGCAGCCGGGCGACACGCTCACCGTCTTCGAGCGGCGGTTCTGATCCCCGGCGGCGGCGCTGCGCGTCGCCGCCCGCTTCGGCATACTGCCCGGATCGACCGGGGAGCAGGCGATGCGGGGCTGGGGTTGGGGCATGGTGCTGCTGCTGGCGGGGTTGATGCCGGCGGCGGCACAAGGGATCGACCAGCCGAGGCCTTGGGCGGCGGTGAAGGCGCCGGCGCCGGGGCCCGCCAGGATCATCGGCGGGACAAGCCTCGGCTGCATCGCCGGCGCCGTGGCGCTGCCGGCCGAAGGGCCCGGCTGGCAGGCCGTGCGGGTCTCGCGCAACCGGCATTGGGGGCATCCGGCGCTGGTGCGCTTCGTCGAGCGCTTCACGGCGGAGGCCTCGGCCCAGGGTTTCCCGGCGCTCTGGATCGGCGATATGGGGCAGCCGCGGGGCGGGCCCCTGCCCTATGGGCATGCGAGCCATCAGTCGGGGCTGGATGTCGACATCTGGCTGGAACTCTCGCCGAAGCCCGCGGTGCCGGCCGCGGCGCGGGAGGATGTCGTCGTGCCCTCGCTGGTTCTGCCGGACGAGAGCGGGGTCGACCCGCGCCTCTGGCGGCCGCGGCATGCGGCGCTGATCCGGCTGGCGGCGGAGCAGCCCGGGGTGGACCGGGTGCTGGTCAACCACGCGATCAAGCGGGAGCTCTGCCGGACCGATGCGGGGGCGGCCTGGCTGCACCGCGTCAGGCCATGGCGGGGGCATGACAGCCACATGCATGTCCGGCTGCGCTGCCCGGCCGGGCAGGCCGAATGCCGGGAGCAGGCACCGCCGCCGCCGGGCGATGGGTGCGATGCGAGCCTCGCCTGGTGGCTCACGCCCGAGGCAAGGCGGCCGGCACCACGGCCGCCCGGGCCGGCGCCGCAGATGCCGCAGGCCTGCGCGGGGGTGCTGGGCGCCCCCTGAGCCTCACCAGCGGCGGATCGGGCCGCAATCGAGATGGACGAAGCCGTCGCGGCGGTAGAGGCCGACGCCGCCGAGCTGCATCTCGGCCGCGAGGCGGGCCATGCCAAGGCTCTCGCGGCCGACCAGACGGACATCGGCCGCCATACCCGACATGTGCAGGCTGGCGCGGGAGACGCGGCGGGATTCGCGGGCGCGGGCGGCATTCGTCTCCGGCGCGCGGTAGCCGCTGATGACCTCGTAGCCCTCGGTCGCCTCCATCTGCCGGGCGACGGCGGCGAGGACGTCGAAGAGGCGCGGGTCCATCGGCGTCGCCTCCTCCATGGAGGGGTCGCGGAGGAGCCAGTCGAGCTGCTGCAGCGCCTCGCGGTCGTAGCGGCCGTCGCGCCAGTAGGCGCCCTCGAAGCTCTCGCCGGTCTGGACGCGCTGGATGGCGAGGTTGCGCGGGCCGCCGCCCAGCACCTGGGCCGGGGAGACGGCGATTCCGGTGCAGGCGAGGCCGAGCCCGAGCGCGCCGCGGAGCAGGCCGCGGCGGGAGCAGCAGGGGCAGTCCATCACCGCAGGCTCGTGCTGGCGACCCTGGTGCGCCCGGCATCGAGGGCGCGGGCATAGGCCTCGTCGAGGCCGTAGATGTCGGGGCGGAGGCGGACATCGCCGCCCTCCACCCGCGCCGTCGTGTAGTGCAGGCGGACGGGGATGCTGCGCGACAGCGTGAGGCCGGTGGTCACGCGGCTGGCGAGCACGCGGTCGGCGCGGGCGCGGTCCCAGCCGGGCGTGCCCTGCAGCACCGCCTCCAGCAGCTCCATCGGCTTCTCGAGGCGGATGCAGCCCGAGGAGAAGGCCCGGTCGGGGCGGCGGAAGAGGTGCCGTTCGGGCGTGTCGTGCATGTAGATGTCCTCGGTATTCGGCATGACGAATTTGATGCGGCCGAGGGCGTTGATATCGCCGGCGTCCTGCCGGATGACATAGGGAAAACGTTGCGGATTGATCGCTGCCCAGTTGATGGCGGTCGGGTCGACCTCCACCCGCTGGCCGTCGACGTAGCTGTAGACGCGGAAGCCCTTCTCCATCATCGCGCGCGGGTCGCGGCGGAAGCGGGGCAGCAGGTCCTCCCGCGCGTTGCGCTCGGGCACGCCCCATTGCGGGTTGAACTGCACCGCGGCCAGCCGGACCTGGAGCATGGGCGTGGCGCGGGCGGGCTTGCCGACGATCACCGCCATCTCGAGCAGGGTGCGGCCGGCCTCCGACAGGATGAAGTGCTGGAAGGGGATGTTGACCTCGATATGCCGCTCGGCCGGGGCGGGCGCGGCGGCGCGGCGCATGTCGAGGGCGACGCGGAGCTGGCGGGCCGTGGCCTCGGCCGGGCGGTTGAGGGCGGCGAAGCTGAGGCGGCCGATGCGGCCATCGGCCTCCAGCCCCTCCGCGGCCTGGAAGCGGCGGGCGGCGGCGACCAGCGCCTCGTCATAGGTGTCGCCCGAGCCGGGGGCGGCGGCCAGGACCGGGTCGGTCAGGACGAGGCGGGCGCGGAGGGCGGGGACGCGAAGCGGGTCCACGGCGCCGGGCTCCAGGGCGTCGGCGCCGCTGGCGGGCGGCACCGGGGGGAAGCCGCCGGCGGCGACCCGGGCGCGGGCGGCGGCGAGCGCCCGCTTCAGCGCCGCGGCCTCGGGGGGCAGGAGGGCGGCGCGGTCGATCAGCGCGGCGGGGTCGGGCGAGGCTTGCAGCTCGGCCAGCCAGGGGCCGAGCGGGAGGGCAGCGGTGTCGCGGCGGAGGTCGGGGCGGTTCGGCATGTCCTGGACGCGGCCATGCAGCAGGTCGGTCAGGGCGGCGATGGTGGCGCGGAGCAGGGCGGCCTGCCATGCAGCGGGGTCGCGCCCGGCCTCCGCATCGGCGGGGATGGCATAGGCGCGGGGGTCGAGCCCGTCCTCGTCCAGGCGGCGGAGGCGGTCCGCCAGGCGGAACAGCGCCGGGCTGGGCGCCAGCTGGGCAAGGGCCACGCGCCCGCTGGGGGGGCCTGACGGACGGCTGGCGAGGGCTGGGGCGGCGAGGGTCAGGCTGCCGAGGCAGGCCAGGATGATGGTTGCGCGCACGGTGCCTGGATACACGCGGCCGCGGCAGCCCGCCAAGGCTTCCGCATGCCGCGCGATCGATCGGCCGGAGGCGCCGTTCAACCGTGGCGCGGGGGCCTCACCCGAAGCCGGCGAGCACCGCCTTGCCGATGCTCCGGCCACTTTCGACCAGGGCGTGCAGGGCGCGCAGGCTGGCGGCGTCTATGCGGCCGCCGTGATGGGTCATGGTGCCGCGCAGGGTGCCGGCATCCACCAGGCGGGAGACCTCGGCCAGCAGCCGGTGCTGCTCCGCCATGTCCGGCGTGCCGAAGAGGGAGCGGGTGAACATCAGCTCCCAGTGCAGCGAGACGCTCTTCCGCTTGAAGGGGACGATGTCGAGCGTGGCGGGGTCGTCGATCACGGCGATCCGGCCCTGGGGGGCGATGGCGCGCTCGAGGGCGGGCAGGTGGCGGTCGGTCGCGGTCAGGCTGGCGACGTGGCTGACCATGGGCAGGCCGATCGCCGCCAGCCCCTCGTCCAGCGGCCGGCGGTGGTCGATGACGTGGTGGGCGCCCATCGCCTCGCACCAGGCGGTGCTCTCGGGGCGGGAGGCGGTGGCGATGACGGTGAGGCGGGTGAGGCGCCGGGCGAGCTGGGTCAGGATCGAGCCGACGCCGCCGGCGCCGTTGACGACCACCAGGCTGGCGCCCTCGCCGCCCTCGCGCGGGATGCCGAGCCGGTCGAAGAGCAGCTCCCAGGCGGTGATGGCGGTGAGCGGCAGGGCGGCGGCGGCGGCGAAGTCGAGGCTCCGCGGCTTGGGCCCGACGATGCGCTCGTCCACCAGCTGGTACTCGGCATTGCTGCCGGGGCGGTCGATGGCGCCGGCGTAGAAGACCTCGTCGCCGGGGCGGAAGAGCGTCACCTCGGCGCCGACCGCCTCGACGATGCCGGCGGCGTCGAAGCCGAGGATGCGGGCCTCGCCCGGGGGCGGGGCGGCGCCGCCGCGGCGCTTCACGTCGACCGGGTTCACCGAGACGGCGCGGACGGCGACGCGCAGGTCGCGCGGGCCGGGCTCCGGCTTCGGCAGGTCGAGCTCGACCAGGCAGTCGGGGTCGGTGACGGGCAGCGGGGTGCGGTAGCCGATGGCGAACATCGCGGAACCTCCATGGGGTGGCGGATGGCCGGAGGATGGGGCGTGGTGCCGGGCCGCGCGATACGGCATAATTCAGCACATAATACACCGCAGGATACCACCCCGATGAAGCGGAAGCGCTACGACTGCGCGCCCGGCTGCCCGATGGAGGCGGCGCTCGACCTGATCGACGGCAAGTGGAAGGGGGTGATCCTCTACCACCTGCTCGGCGGCACCTTGCGCTTCAACGCCCTGCGGCGGCGGCTGGGCGGCATCACGCAGCGGATGCTGGTGAAGCAACTGCGGGAGCTGGAGGAGGCGGGGCTGGTGGTGCGGACCGTCTATCCCGAGGTGCCGCCGCGGGTGGAATACGCCCTCTCTGCCGAGGGCCGCAGCCTGGAGCCGGTGCTGCTGGCGCTGCTGCGCTGGGGCGAGGGCTGGATGGCGGCGCGGCAGATGCCGCAGGCGGCCGAGTAGGCCCCGGCCTCACCGCGGCCGCGTCGGCCAGCCGATGCGGATGAGGGTGCCGTCCGGCCCGTTCAGCGCGAATTCGTACATGCCCCAGGGCTTGTCCGCCGGGCCGCCGCCGATCGCCTCCCCGGCGAAGGCGGAAGCGGCGGCATCGACATCCTCGCGGTAGAGGTAGAGGCCGAAGGGGCTGCGCTCCGGCATCATCCAGCTCGGGGCGGCCCGGCTGAGGTGGAGGGCGCCGCCGCGCCCGTCGGCGAGGATGCGGTAGTCGCCGGGCCCCGGGGAGACGCAGGCGAAGCCGAGGCGGGCGAAGAAGGCCTCGGCGGCATCGAGGTCGGTGCAGGGAAGGATGGCCGCGACGTGGTGGTTCATGGTCCCGCTCCTCGATTGACGCCCGGGCAGGGGCGGGCGAGCCTCCCCTGCCCTGCCGGGAGGATGCATCCATGAGCCCGCTCGACCATAGCCCCCTGCGGAACAGCGACCTCGACGCGGCGCTGGCCGAGGCGAAGGCGGCCTATGCCGCGGCACGGCCGCGAAGCGCCGAGATCCATGCGCGGGCGCGGGCGGTGATGCCGGGCGGCAACACGCGGACGGTGCTGTTCTACACCCCCTTCCCCACCGCCATGGTCCGCGGCGAGGGCTGCCGGCTCTGGGATGCGGACGGGCGCGAGTATCTCGACCTGCTGGGCGAGTATTCGGCGGGGCTGTTCGGGCATTCCGAGGGGCGGATCATCGCCGCGGTGAAGGCGGCGCTGGATGGGGGCATCAACCTCGCCTCGGTCGGGGAGGCGGAGGGTCGGCTGGCGGCGCTGCTGGCCGGGCGCTTCCCCTCGGTCGAGATGGTGCGCTTTACCAATAGCGGGACCGAGGCCAACCTGATGGCGCTGGCCGCGGCGCGGGCCTTCACCGGCCGGGTGAAGACGCTGGTAATGCGGGGCGGCTACCATGGCGGCGTTCTCACCTTCCCCGCCTTTGGCGCCAGCGAGCGGAATGCGGTGAACCTGCCGGTGCCGCTCGCCTTCAGCGACTACAACGATCCCGAGGCGGCGATGCGGGACATCCTCGCCGAGGGCGAGGGGCTGGCCGCGGTGCTGGTGGAGCCAATGCTGGGCTCGGGCGGCTGCATCCCGGCCTCGCCGGAATTCCTCGGCGCGCTCCGCGAGGCGACGCGGCGGACGGGGGCGGTGCTGATCTTCGACGAGGTGATGACGAGCCGCCACGCGCGGGGCGGGTTGCAGGAGCGCCTCGGCGTCATCCCGGACATGACAACGCTCGGGAAGTACATTGCGGGCGGGATGAGCTTCGGCGCCTTCGGCGGGCGGGCCGAGATCATGGCGGTGTTCGACGGGCACCGGCCGGGGGCACTGCCGCATGCCGGGACCTTCAACAACAATGTCTGGTCGATGGCGGCCGGTTGCGTCGCCATGGGGGAGATCTTCGACGGGGCGGCGGCGGAGGCGCTCTTCGCGCGGGGCGAGGCGCTGCGGGCGGCGCTGAACGGTGCCTGCGCGCGGGCCGGGGTGCCGATGCAGTTCACCGGGCTCGGCTCCATGCTGAACGTGCATTTCCGCGCCGGGCCGGTCGACCGGCCCTACCCGGCCGGTGCGGCGGAGGAGAAGCTCCGCGAGTTGTTCTTCTTCGACATGCTGGAGGCCGGGATCTACTTGGCGCGGCGGGGGATGGCGGCGCTCAGCCTGCCGGTCGGCGAGGCGGAGTGCGGGCGCTTCGTCGCGGCGGTGGAGGAGTTCGCCGCGCTGCGGCAAGCGCTGCTGGCCGAAGCGGGCCGGGCGGCGTAGCCTGCGCCTCCGGACCCGCAGAGAGAGTACGCCCAATGCCGACGCCAATTCCCGTGGTCCGCCATACGCCCAACCAGGGGCGTCGCGTCCTGCTGCTGACCGGCGCCTCGCGCGGGATCGGCCATGCGACGGTGAAGGTGTTCTCGGCCGCCGGGTGGCGCGTCGTCACCGTCTCGCGCCAGCCCTTCCCCGAGGAATGCCCCTGGGAGATGGGGCCGGAGGACCACATCCAGGCCGACCTCTCGGATGCCAACGACACGGTGCGGGCGATCGGGGAGATCCGCGAGCGGCTGATCCCGGATGGCGGGCGGCTGGATGCGCTGGTCAACAATGCCGGCATCTCACCGAAAGGGCCGGGCGGGGCCAGACTCGGGACGATCAACACGGCGATCGACGACTGGAAATGGGTGCTCCAGGTGAATTTCTTCTCCTCGATCATGCTGGCCCGCGGGCTGCTGGAGGAGTTGCAGAAGACCAAGGGGGCGGTGGTCAACGTCACCTCCATCGCCGGCAGCAAGGTGCATCCCTTCGCCGGCGCGGCCTATGCGACCTCGAAGGCGGCGCTGATGTCGCTGACGCGGGAGATGGCACACGACTTCGGGCCGCTCGGCATCCGGGTGAACGCGATCTCGCCGGGGGAGATCGACACCTCGATCCTCTCGCCGGGGACGGAGAAGATCGTCGAGGAGCAGATCCCGATGCGGCGGCTCGGCAAGCCGGCGGAGGTGGCGAAGGCGATCTACTTCCTCTGCTCGGATGCCTCGTCCTATGTGAACGGGGCGGAGATGCACATCAACGGCGGGCAGCACGTCTGATACTCCCTGCGACGCCGCTGCGCGGCGCCGCAAGAGCCCCGCTGGTCAGGCGTGCTTCACCACCACGCCGTCCTTCATGATCAGCGGCATGTGGCGGCCCTGGCCGGCCAGAAGGGAGAGGTCCCGGAGCGGGTCGCCCTCGACCGCAACGAGGTCGGCCTGGGCGCCGGGGGCGACGCAGCCGATCTCGCCCTCCATGCGGAGCAGCTGCGCGGCGACATGGGTGGCGGAGGCGATGACCGCCTGGGCCGGAAGGACGCGGCCGCGGATGACGAATTCCTCCGACTGGTGGCGCTGCATCGGGCCGAGCAGGTCCGTGCCATAGGCCATGGGCAGGCCGGCCCCGTGCATGATCGAGATGGACTCCATCCCCGAGAGGCGGACGTCGTCGATCTTGCCGATCGACTCGGCGCCGATGCCGAGCGCCGCGCCCTCCTCCGCCAGCTTGTCGTAGGTGACAAGGGTCGGCACGGCGATGGCGCCGCGGGAGGCGGCGAAGCGCGCCGTCTCCGCCGTGATCAGGTTGCAGTGCTCGAGCGAGCGGACGCCGCATTCGACGGCGCGGCGGATCGCCGCATCCGTGTAGAGATGGGCGGAGACGTAGGTGCCGGCATTCTCCGCCTCCTCGACGACGGCGAGGATCTCCTCGCGGGAGAAGCCGAGGAAGTGGATCGGGTCGGTCGGCGAGGCGACGCCGCCATTCGCCATGATCTTGATGAAGCGGGCGCCGGCCTTGATCTCCTCCCGCGCCGCCTGGCGCATGGCGGGGATGCCGTCGCAGAGCCGGCCGAGGGCGCCGAGGCGGCGCTCGTAATCCGTCGGCCGCGCGTCGTAGCGGCCACGGAAGTCGCAATGCCCGCCGGTCTGGCTCAGCGCCTTGCCGGCGATGACGAGGCGGGGCCCCTGCACCGTGCCCTCCTCGATCGCCACGACCTGGCCGTGGTCGGCGCCGCCGACATCGCGGACGGTGGTGAAGCCGCGCCGCAGCATCTCGCCCATCAGCCGGATGGAGCGGGCCATGACCAGGCTGTCCGGCATGGCGGCGCAGCGGGCGAGGCTGGCATCGACGGCGACGACATGGACATGCGCGTCGATCAGCCCCGGCATCAGGACACGGCCGGCGAGGTCGATGGTCTCGGCGCCGGCCGGGGCGCGGGCCGAGGCCGAGACCTCGCGGATGCGGCCGTCCTCGATCACCACGCCCTGGGGGTCGGTCGGCTCGGGCGCGGTGCCGTCGACGATGCGGGCCTGGGCGAGGAAGAGGCTGGGCATGGGCGGTCCTGTCCTGAATGGTGCCGAAGGACAGGGAGACCGCCCGTGGCCGAAGATGCAAGCCCAGGCCGGGGCGGCCGTCCCGGACATGGCATGCTGGCGCCGGTGGGGAGGCTGTGGAAGCATCCCGGCGGGCCGGCCGCCGAGGAGCGGCGAGGCCGAGGCGACGCGGGATCGCCTGGCTGGCGAGGGTCCAGGGGTCAAGCGGAAGGGGGTTCGACATGCCGACCATGGTGCTGGCCACGCTGGTGCACCCGACCGGGTCGCACCCGGCCTCCTGGCTGCATCCCGCGGCGCATCCGGGGGCATCCACCGACATCGGCTACTACCGGCGCCTGGCGCAGCTGGCCGAGCGCGGGATGTTCGACCTTTTCTTCATCGCCGACACGCCGGCGGCCAGGACCAGCAACCTCGAGGCCTATGCACGCTTCCCGCTCTTCATGAACGTGTTCGAGCCGGTGACCCTGCTCTCGGCGCTGGCCGGGGCGACGGAGCATATCGGCCTCGGCGGCACGGCGAGCACGAGCTTCTCCGAGCCCTACAACATCGCCCGGCAATTCGCCTCGCTCGACCATATCAGCGGCGGGCGGGCGGCGTGGAACGTCGTCACCTCGGCGAACGACTTCGCGGCCCGCAATTTCGGGCTCGACCGGCTGCCGCCGCATGGCGACCGCTACGACCGGGCGCGCGAGTTCGTCGACGTGGTCAGAAAGCTTTGGGACTCCTGGGAGGACGGCGCCTTCCCGCGCGACCGGGAGAGCGGGCTGTTCTTCGACCCTGCGAAGCAGCATCCGGTGGCGCATGAGGGGCGGCATTTCCGCGTCCACGGCGCGCTCAACATCGAGCGCGTGCCGCAGGGGCATCCGGTCATCATCCAGGCCGGCGCCTCGGATACGGGGCGGGAGCTGGCGGCGGAGACGGCGGAGCTGGTCTTCGCCTCGGACAGCACGCTGGAGGCGGGGCAGCGCTTCTATGCCGACCTCAAGGGGCGGATGGCGCGCCATGGGCGGCCGCCCGAGGCGTTGAAGGTGCTGGCCGGGCTGCCGGCCATCGTCGCCGACAGCGAGCAGGAGGCGGAGGACATGTACGGGACGCTGCAGGCGCTCATCCACCCGGAGGTCGGGCGCCTGCGGCTCGGGATGGACCTCGAGGCCGACCTCTCCGGCCTGCCGCTCGACGAGCCGATCCCGCCCGAGCGCATCCCCAAATCCGCCAACCTGCACAAGGCCTATTTCGAGCACATCCAGGGGCTGATCCGCGAGGGGCTCACCTTACGGCAGCTCTACCTGCGCTACGAGCGGGGCAACAAGACCATCCGCGGGACGCCGCGGCAGGTGGCGGACCATATGGAGGCGTGGTTCACCGGCGGGGCGGCGGACGGCTTCATGCTGACCTTCAGCCTGCTGCCGGTGGGGATGGAGGATTTCATCGCCAAGGTGGTGCCGGAGCTGCAGCGGCGCGGACTGGTGAAGCGGGACTGGGCGGGGCGGACGCTGCGCGAGAATGCCGGGCTGGCGCGGCCGGAGCATCGGCGCGGCGGGCGGGGCGCACCCGACCCTGCGCTGCGCGGGTGACGGCCGCGCCGGGCCATGGCGGGGAGCCTCGGCGGCCGCTCAGCGCAGATGGAAGCCGTCGCCCTCGGGCAGGCCGGTGAAGTCCTCCACGATGCGGTCGACGCGGGCGGCGGCGGGGCCGCGGCGGCAGGCGGTGAGCAGCGCCTGCACGGCGGGCTCGGGGCCGGCGACGACGGCCTCCACGCTGCCGTCCGGGCGGTTGCGGACCCAGCCGGAGAGGCCGAGGCGCCGGGCCTCGCGGACCATCCAGGCGCGGTAGCCGACGCCCTGGACGCGGCCCTCGATGCGGAGGCGGTGGGCGTTCATGATGGCCTCGCCAGGGCAAGCAGGCGCGCGACGACGGCGATCTCGCCGGCGATGCGGGCGCGGCGCTCGGCCGCCTCGCGGTCGAGGCCCCAGAACTCCTCCTGGAAGGTCTCGTCGAGGATGGCGAGGCGATGCGCCTCCGCCGCCTCCAGCCGGCCCTCGACCACGGCGAGGCCGAGCACCAGGCTGCCGAGGGCGGGGACCAGCACGCCGAGCGCGGCCAGCTCCACCGCATTGCGGGCGGCGATGGCGGCGCGCAGCGCGGCGACGGAGGAGGCCTCCTGCCGGACCGGCATGATGCCGGCGGTGACGCGCAGCGGCGCGTCGTGCTGGAGCGCGGCCCAGTCGAGCAGGGGCTGCCACTCGGCGGCCTGGCGGGCGGCGAGCTGCGGGTCCTCGGCGCGGTAGCAGAGCAGGTCGCTCTCGGCATAGCGGGCGAGGCCCTCCACCATCGCCTCCGGCTCGGGGGCGATGCGCTCCTGCGCGGTGCCGACCAGGCGGGTGAGCGGCATGTCGTGCATGCTCATCTCGCCGCCGCGGGCGCCGCCGCCGGCGGCCGACCACTCCTCGGCGATCGCCTCGGCGAGGGGGGCATGGCCCACCACCAGCGGGGCGCCGCCGGGGAGGCGGACGGGCTTGCCGTCGAGGCTCACGCCGAAGCCGCCGGGCTGGGGGGTGGTGGCGGCGCTGTCCCAGAAACGCTTCATGTCATCGTCCTCGGCCGAAGAGGCCGCGCAGCAGCTCCTGCGCCGGGGCGGGCAACGCCTGGGCGGGAGCGGAGGGTTGTATGGGAGGCGGCGGCGGCGCCGCGGCCGGGGCAGGGCCGGGCTGGCCGCCGCGGGCGATGGCGAGCTGCGCCTCGCAGTCCGGCAGGCCAGCGCCGCCGCCGAGCGCGCCGGCCAGCGCCTGCAGCCCGCGATCCGCCGAGTTCTGCAGCGAGAGGAAGGCGCCGAGCCCGCCGGCGATGGCAGCCTCCGGCGAGACGCCGATGCGGGGCGCCCGCATGGTGCCGGCGACATTGACCGGCGCCCGCAGCTCGATCCCGGCGACGCGGATGTCGGGAAGGAGGCGGAAGGCCAGCGCTTCGGTCTTGAGGTTGACGCCCCCCTCCCCGCCCAGCCGGCCGAGCGCGGTGTCGAGCAGCAGGGCGCGCGACTGGGCCATGCCGTCCTCCGCCTGGAAGCGGAGGGCGAGGCAGCGGAGGGGGATGTCGCGCCCGGCCGCGCCGCCGGGCAGCAGGCGGCGGAGATCGGCGGGGAGCTTCTCCAGTAGGCTGCCGGCGAGGGTGCCGCGCACCACGGAGAGGCCGAGATGGCCATGCGCGCTGCCGGCGACGGCGCGCAGGTCGGCGCCATGGCCGCGGAGGTCGGCATCGAGGCCGAGCGTGCCGGTCGCCAAGGGGGGAGATGGCGGCGGGGCCTGGCCGAAGGCCGCCAGCAGCGGGGCGAGGTCGAGGCCCGGCGATTGCGCGGCGAGCTGCACGGTGGGCGGGGTGGTGGTGAGGTCGGCGGCGGCGCGGAGCGTGACGGGGCCGCCCGGCATCTGCGCGGCGAAGGGGTCGAGCCGGGCCCGGCCGTCCTGGATCAGCAGATGCGCCTGGACCTGCTGCAGGGTGACGCCGTGGGCGTGGAGGCTGCCGATCCGCCAGCGGAGGTTGCCGTCGACGATGCGCAGCGCCTCGAGCGGCAGCTTCACATCGGGAATGACGCGGCGGTCGGGCGGCGGGGGCGGCGCGGCGGGCGTGCCGGCGGCGGGCGCGGCGGGGGGCGGACGGAGCGCGTCGAGATCGAGGCGGGTGGAGGTCAGCGCCCCTTCCACGCCCTGGCGCTGGCCGATGACATAGGTGAGGTCGCCCGCCGCATCGCCGGCCGAGGAGGCGATCCGCAGCCCGCGCAGGAAGGCGCCGCCGGCGAAGCCCGGGGTCCGCTCGGCGAGGTGGGTGTCGAGGGCGAGGTCGCGGACCGGCGGCAGCGGCGCGCCGGCCAGGGGCGCGAGCGGGGCGAGGTCGGGGGCGCGGAGCGAGAGGGCGAGGTCGACGCCGGCGAGGCGGCGGAGATCGGCGATGGCGCCCTGCGCCGTGCCGGTGGCGCTGGCGGCGGCAAGGCGGAGGTCGACCGGGAAGGGCTGTGGCGTGGCGCCGGGGAGCAGCAGGCTCGGGGCGCCCAGCGTGCCGGCGAGGCGGAGGGGGACGCCGTTCAGCGCCGCCTCGGCCTCGAGCGCGAGGGGCTGGTCCTGCCGCGGCAGGGTGGCGGTGAGGCTCGTCAGGCGGAGGCCGGGCAGCACCGTGTCCAGCACCGAGGCGCCGAGGGTGAGGCGAAGGTCGCTCAGCGCGTTCTCGGCGAGGTTCGCGGTGAAGGCGAGGTCGCGGAGCGGCGGCAGCGGGGCGTCGGGCAGCAGCGGGGCAAGCGTCTGCAGCTCCGGCACCTGGGCCTCGACCGCCATCTGCCAGCCGCGGAACTGCCGGGGCTGGGCGATGGCGCCCTGGGCTGCGAGGCGGGCACCGGCGGCCTCAAGCGCGAGGCGGAGGGGCCAGGGGGTGATGGCCGTCGGGTCGGTCAGGCGGTCGAGCGGGCCGGTCTCGCCGGAGAGGGCCACGGGGATGCCGTTGAGGGCGAGCTGCCCGTTCAGCCGCACGGCGCCGGCCATGTCGGCGCGGATCTCGAGCCGGGGAATGGCGAGGCTGCGGGTGGCGCCGGTGCGGCCGTCGCGCCAGGCGACCTGGCCGTCCATCAGCTCCACCCGGTCGACGGCGATGCCGAGGCGCTGCCCGGCCTCGCGGGCGGCGCCCGTGGGGGCGGCCGGGGGGGCCGCCGGGGGGGCATCTGGGCGGGTTTGCGGGGTGAAGGCCCAGTTCGGGCGGCCTTCTGCATCCGTCTCCAGCAGGATGTCGGGGGATTGCAGGACGAGGCGGCGCACCTCCACCCGGCGGGAAAGGAGGGGGAGCAGGGCGAGCTCCACCTCGACCCGGCGGATGGTCGCCATCTGCCGGCGGCTGCCGCCGGGGGCGTTGGCGAGGGCGACGTCCTCGACCGTCAGCGTCGGGGCGAGGGAGAGCTTCACGCCGACCTCGCCGAGGGCGAGGCTGCGGCCCGTCGCCGCCTCCACCGCCGCCTGGATGCGGGGCTTCTGGCTGTTCGGGTCGAAGGTCAGCAGCAGCGCCGCGAGGCCGGCGGCGGGCAGCAGCACCAGCACGGCCAGGGCGATGAGGAGCCAGCGGCGGCGGCGGGTCATGGGCATGCGGTGTTCCGGCTGGGGGTCAGCGCCGGGTGGCGGCGAGGCGACGCGGCTTCGGCGTCTTCTGGGTCTCGAAGCCGAAGAAGGCGAAGGTCTCCTTCATATGGGGCGGCAGGGCGGCGAAAGCTTCCAGCATCCCGCCCTCGGGATGGGGGAGGCGGAGGGCGCGGGCATGGAGATGGAGCTCGCCCGGCAGCCCGTCCAGATGGGCGGCGCCGCCGCCATACTTGCCGTCGCCGAGGATCGGGGCGCCGAGCCCCTCGGCGCAATGGACGCGGAGCTGGTGGGTCCGGCCGGTGAGCGGCTTCAGCTCCAGCCAGGCGGCGCGGTTGCGGACGGCGTCGAGGGTGCGGAAATCGGTGACGGCGCGGGCGCCCTCGGACGGGTCCTCCACCGCCTGCATGCGCTCGCCCCGCGGGCCGCCGAGCTTGGCCAGCGGGATGTCGATGCGGCCATCCTCGATCCCCGGCGGCGGGATGACGACGGCCCAGTAGGTCTTCTCGACGCCGCGGCCGCGGAATTCCTTGGCGAGGAAGGCGGCGGCGGCGGGCGTGCGGGCGAGCAGCAGCAGGCCGGAGGTATCGCGGTCTAGGCGGTGGACCAGGCGCGGGCGCTCCTCGAAGCCGAAGCGCAGCGCATCCAGCATGCCGTCCAGGTGCCGGGTGATGCCCGGGCCGCCCTGCACCGGCAGGCCATGCGGCTTGTCGAGGACGATGAGGCTGGAGTCCATGTGGAGGACGAGGCGCTGCAGCATCGCCGCGTCGTCTTCGGAGACGGGCTGCTGGTCGCGCTCGGGCGGCGGACCGTCCGGCAGGGGCGGGATGCGCACCTCCTGGCCGGGGGCGAGACGGGTATTGGCCTCGGCGCGGCGGCCGTCGATGCGGACCTGGCCGGTGCGCAGCATCTTCTGCAGCGCGCCCTGGGTGAGCTGGGGGAAGTGGCGGCGGAACCAGCGGTCGAGGCGGGTATCCGCCTCCGCCTCGGCCACGATCCGGGTTTCAATGGTCATGCGTTTTCCGTAGCCCAGCGAAGCCTGGGGCGCGAGCCGGGTGGGTTGAACTTTCCCGCCGGTCGGGCGTAACGGAGGGCATGAAACGGATAGCAGCGATGGCCGCAGCCGCGGCCCTCATGGTCCTGGGTGTCGGCACCCCGGATCATGTCCTCTCCGCTCAGGCCGCCGAACAGGCGCGAGCCCCGCAACACAATGCCCCGGCACATCTTCGCCCGCAACGGGGGACGGCGAGCTATTACGCCCAGCGCTTCAACGGCCGGCGGATGGCGAATGGAAGGCGCTTCGATGTCCACTCCAACAACGCGGCGCACCGGACGCTGCCGCTCGGCACCACGGCGCGGGTGACCAATCTCGAGAACGGCCGGAGGGCCGAGGTGAAGGTGGAGGACCGCGGCCCCTATGTGGCGAACCGGGTGATCGACCTGAGCCCGAAGACGGCGCAGGACCTCGGCATGCGGGAGCAGGGCACGGCGCCGGTGGTCGTGCAGCCGGTGCAGGTGCCGGACCGCGACCAGCGGGTGGCGCAGCGCTAGCTCAGCCGTCCTTCCGCCCGGCGCGGAGCGCGGACCAGCGCTCCAGCCGCTCGGCGATGGCGGCCTCGGCGCCGCGGTCGGTCGGGCGGTAGAAGCGCCGGCGGGGCATCCCCTCGGGGAAGTAGTCCTGGCCGGAGAAGGCATCCGCCTCGTCATGGTCATAGGCATAGCCCTGGCCGTAGCCGAGGTTCCGCATCAGCTTCGTCGGCGCGTTGAGGATGTGCGCCGGCGGCACCAGGCTGCCGGTCTCGCGCGCGGCGCGCTGCGCCTCGCCCCAGGCGACATAGGCGGCGTTCGACTTGGGCGCGGTGCTCAGGTGGAGGACGAGCTGGGCGAGCGCCAGCTCCCCCTCCGGCGAGCCGAGGCGCTCATAGGTCTCCCAGGCGGCAATCGCCAGCGGCAGGGCGCGCGGATCGGCGAGGCCGACATCCTCGGCGGCGACGCGCGTGAGGCGACGGGCGATGTAGCGCGGGTCCTCGCCGCCCTGGATCATGCGGGCGAGCCAGTAGAGCGCCGCATCGGGGTCGGAGCCGCGCAGCGACTTATGCAGCGCCGAGATGAGGTTGTAGTGCTCCTCCCGGTCCTTGTCGTAGAGCGCGGCGCGGCGGGCGAGCAGCTCGCCGAGCGCCGCGGCATCGAGCGGCGCCTGGCCGGGCGGCAGGGCGAGGAGCTGCTCGGCGAGGTTCAGCAGGTAGCGCCCGTCGCCATCAGCCATCGCCTTGAGGCTGGTGCGCGCCGCCGGGTCGAGCGGTAGGGCGCGGGCGGCCTCCGCCTCGGCGCGGGCGAGGAGGAGGTCGAGCGCGGCGTCGTCTAGGCGCTTCAGGACGAGGACCTGGCAGCGGGACAGCAGCGCGCCGTTGAGGGCGAAGCTCGGGTTCTCGGTCGTCGCGCCGACCAGCGTCACCGTGCCGTCCTCGACGACGGGCAGGAAGCCGTCCTGCTGGGCGCGGTTGAAGCGGTGGATCTCGTCGACGAAGAGCAGCGTCCCCTGCCCGGCCCGCCTGCGCTGCCGCGCCTCGTCGAAGGCGCGCTTGAGGTCGGCGACGCCGGAGAAGACGGCCGAGAGCTGGCTGAAGACGAGGCCGGCGCGCTCGGCGAGCAGCCGGGCGATGGTCGTCTTGCCGACGCCGGGCGGGCCCCAGAGGATCAGCGAGGCCAGCGCGCCGCGGGCCAGCATGCCGGTCAGCGCGCCGGCGGGGCCGACCAGGTGGTCCTGGCCGACCACCTCCTCCAGTTCCGCGGGGCGAAGGCGGTCGGCGAGCGGGCGGGGGCCGGTGGGCGCCTCCGTGCGGGGCGGCGGCGGGGCGCTGTCGCCGAAGAGGTCGCCAGCGGGTGCGGATGTCGGGTCGTCGGGGGGGCGGCGGGCCATGTGGTCAGGTGCCGCTGAGGGCGGCGCTGACCGCCGCGGGATTAGTCTCGATCAGGCGGAGCAGGGTGCGGCTGGCGGTGTCCGGCCGGCTGCGGCCCTGTTCCCAGTTGCGGAGCGTCGCCAGGTCGAGGCCGAAGCGCAGGGCGAATTCCTCCTGCGAGGCGCCGAGCCGGGCGCGGATGGCGCGGATGTCGATGGCCTCGGGCGGGGCGTGGCGGCGGGCCTCGATTCCGGCCTCGTGCAGCTCGGCCAGGAGGATGATCGGGTTCTCCACCTGCGGGACGGCGACGACCACCTCCCCGGCCTGCAGGAGCTGGGTCAGCGCATGGTGCGCGGCGCGCAGCGGCAGGTGGCGGCGGACCAGGGCGCGGGCGGCGGAGACCGTGTCAGTGGAGGCGCCCGGGCGGGGGCGGAGAAGCAGGCGCTCGGGTGAACCGGAGGCGGTCCGGTCGACGGCCCGGAGCTGCAACTGAGGTCCGAGCCGCGCCTTCAATGATGCATGCATCGCAGTCCAAGGCCTCCATGATCGCCTGCATCAGCCAGCGGATGCGGTGGGCGCCGAGCCCGCCGCGGCCGAGGGTGACGCCATGCGCGTGCAGCCCGGCCGCGACCATCACCCGGCCTTCGATGGTGACCTCGGCCATCACCCGGACCCGGCCCAGCGGGGTAAGGATGTCGGCGGTGACAAACGGGTCGTCGGTCAGGCTGTCATCGAGGATGATGGTGATGTCAGTGGCGGACCACATGCGTGGCGGCTTTCTTATACGCAAATTGCGTAGGAAATGGCAAGGGCGGTCATGAGCCGAGCCCTTCGCGCCCCAAACCCTCCCGCCAGGTGCTCGGCACTAAGTCCTTCACCTGGCGGGCACGCTTCTCCAGCCAGTAGGACTGGGCGGGCGGGACCAGGGCGAAGCGGGGGTCGGCGCCGAGCTTCTGCGCGGCATCCATCGGCCAGTGCGGGTTGTAGAGCAGCTCCCGGGCGAGGGCGATCAGGTCGGCCTCGCCGCGCTGGAGGATGCCCTCCGCCTGGTCGGCATGGACGATGAGACCGACGGCCATGGTGGCGATGCCGGCCTCGCGCCGCAGATGCGCGGCATAGGGCACCTGGTAGCCATAGGTGATCGGGCCGGTGCCGACCACGGGGGCGCCGCGCATGCCGCCCGAGGAGCAGTCCACCACATCGACGCCGAGCGGCCTCGCCAGCACGGCGAGGCGGGCGGATTGCGCCAGGTCCCAGCCCGCATCGTCCTCGACCGAGAGGCGGAGAAAGAGCGGCTTCTCCGCCGGCCAGACGGCGCGGACCGCCTCCACCACCTCGAGGCAGAAGCGCATGCGGCCCCCCTCGCTGCCGCCGTATTCGTCGTTGCGGAGGTTGCTGAAGGGGGAGAGGAATTGGTGGATCAGGTAGCCATGCGCGCCATGGATCTCCAGCACCTCGAAGCCGGCGGCATCGGCGCGGCGGGCGGCATCGGCCCAGCGCTGGACCAGGGCCTGGACCTCGGCGCGGGTGAGCGCCCGGGGCAGCGGGTCGCTCTCCGGGCTGGCGAGGGCGGAGGGGGCGACGAGTTCCCAGTCGTCCTCGGCGGTTTCGGGCGGCAGCGGGCCGCCGCCCTCCCAGGGGCGGAAGCGCCGGGCCTTGCGGCCGGAATGGCCGAGCTGCAGGCCGGGCACGGCATCCTGCGCCTCGATGAAGGCCGTGCAGCGGGCGAGGCCGGGGATCTGGCCGTCCTCCCAGAGGCCGAGGTCGCCATGGGTGCCGCAGCCGCGCCGCTCCACCTTGGTGCTCTCCATGATGACGAGGCCGGCGCCGCCGGCGGCGTAGCGACCGGCATTCATCAGGTGCCAGTCGGTCGCATAGCCCCGGTTGGCGGCATATTGATGCATCGGCGCGACCACGATGCGGTTCTTCAGCGTCACGCCGCGGATGGTCAGCGGCGTGAAGAGCAGCGGTGCGGCCATGGGTGGATCCTCCTGATTCGAGCAGGAGGATAGGGGGCGCGGCAGGAGGATGGCGATGGACGGGACGCGCGTGGCGCTGGTGACGGGCGGGGCCCGGGGGATCGGGCGCGCGGTGGCGGCGAGGCTCGGGCGGGATGGCTGGCGGGTGGTGGTCGCGGATCGCGCTGCGGCGGAGGGGGTGCCGGGGCGGTTCGTCGAGGCGGATGTGGCGGATGAGGCGGCGGTCGGGCGGCTCGTGGAAGGGATCGCCGGGGCAGAAGGGCGGCTCGACGTGCTCGTCTGCAATGCAGGCTTCATGATCCGGAAGCCGCTCGGGGCGCTCAGCCTCGGCGAGTGGAACGCGGTGCTCGGGACCAATCTTACCAGCGCCTTCCTGCTGGCCCGCGCGGCGGAGGGAATGCTGCGCCGGGCGCGCGGGGCGATCGTCACCATCGCCTCCACCCGGGCGCACCAGTCGGAGGCGGATACGGAGAGCTACAGCGCCTCGAAGGGCGGGCTCGTCGCGCTGACCCACGCGCTCGCGGTCAGCCTCGGGCCGGAGGTGCGGGCGAACTGCGTGAGCCCGGGCTGGATCGACACCAAGGGCGAGGCGCTGCGGCCCGAGGACCACGCGCAGCATCCGGCGGGGCGGGTCGGGCGGCCGGAGGATGTGGCGGCGCTGGTCGCCTGGCTGGTCGGGCCGGAGAGCGGCTTCGTCACCGGGGCCGAGTTCCTCACCGATGGGGGGATGACGCGGCGGATGATCTATGAGGAATGATGGCGCTCCACGCTGAGGAGGGCCGTCCATGCTCGACAATCCACCGCTGCTGACCATCCACCGGGGGCACCGGCGCCCCTCCCCTGCCCTGCTGGAGCGGTTCCGCGGGGCGCAGACCTCGCATCTGGTGGATGCGATGGCAGGGCGCGGGGCGATGCATTGGGCGGTGAAGCCGCTCGATGCGGCCAATGCAGCCTTCGTCGGGCCGGCGCTGACGGCCTTCGCCTATCCGGCCGACATCGTCGGCGTCTACGGGGCGCTGGGCGAGGCGCAGCCAGGCGACGTGATCGTCGTCTCCACCGACGGGTATCTGGGCGCGGCGGCGCTCGGCGACCTGGTCGCCGGGATGATGCGGAACAAGGGCGTCGCGGCCTTCGTCACCGAGGGGGCGGCGCGGGACCGGGCGGGGATCGTGGCGACGGGGCTGCCGGTCTTCGCCGCCGGCGTGGTGCCGACCTCGCCGGCGGCGAACGGGCCGGGCGTCATCGGGGCGCCCATCATCTGCGGCGGGCTCGCGGTGCGGAGCGGCGACATCGTCGTCGGCGATGCGGATGGCGTGGTCGTCATCCCCCTCGACCAGGCAGAGGCCGTGGCGGCGGCGCTCGATGCCGTGCGGGCGGCGGAGGCGACGGCGATCGCCGCCGTCGAGGCCGGGGCGGTCGATACCGAGCGGATGCGGCGGATCCTGGCCGAGGCGCGCATCATCGGCTGAGCAGGAAGAGCGCGCCCTCGACCGGCGCGCCGCGCTCCATCCTGAGGGTGGCGGCGCGCTGCGCGACGGGGGCGAGGCCCGCCGCCGCGGCGAGGGCCGCGACATGCGCCGGATCGTGGCGAAAGCGCATGGCCGCGGCGAGGGCGAAGGGTGCGCCCTCGCCCACCTCCACCGAGAAGGCGGCATGGCCGCCGGGCGCCAGCGCCGCGGCGATGGCGGCGAGCGCCGGTCCAAGGTCGCCGAGATAGTTCAGCACATCCGCGGCGGCGATGAGGTCGAAGGCCGCCGGGCGCGTCGGCAGCCAGTCGAGCAGGTCGGCCTCGTGCAGCGCGTCGTAGAGCGGGCGGCGGCGGGCCTCGGCCAGCATGCGGGGGGAGAGATCGAGGCCCTCGAGCCGGCGGGCGAAGGGGGCGAGCGCGACGCCCGAAAGGCCGGTCCCACAGCCGAGGTCGAGCACCCGCAGCGCGCGGCGGGGGGCGATGCCGGACTCCATCAGCAGATCGGCGAGCAGGCCAGGGGTGCGGTAGCCGAGGCGGCCGGTGAGCTCGGCCTCGAAGCGGGGGGCGAACTGGTCGAAGAGCTCGCGCACATAGGCGGCCGGCGCGCGGGCTGGGGCCTCGCCCTCGCCGAGGGCGGCAAGCAGGAAGCGGGCCTGCTCGGCCAGCCCCGGCTGGGAGGCGGCGGCGAGGGCGGCGCTCGCCGCAGCGGCGGCGCCCGGGCCGTCGCCGGCCTCGCGCCGGGCATGGGCCAGGGCGAGCAGCGGCTCCGGCGCGCCGGGCTGCAGCCGGGCGGCGGCCTCGAGCGGGGCGAGGGCGGCCTGCGGGTCGCCGAGGGCGCAGAGGGCCTGGCCGAGATTGCGCAGCGTCACCGGCTCCTCCGGCCGGCGGGCGAGGGCGGCGCGGAGGGCGATGACGGCCTCCGTCAGGCGGCCGGCCTCGGCCAGGGCGGCGCCGCGGTTGGCAAGGAAAACCGGCTCCTCCGGCTGCTGCGCCAGGGCGCGCTCGGTGTGGCGGAGGGCGCCGGCGGCGTCGCCCCGCTGCCGCGCCAGGACGCCGAGCAGGTTATGCGCATTGGCGTCCTGCGGGCGGCGCTTCAGCACCTGCCGGTAGAGTTGCTCGGCGCCGGCCAGGTCGCCCGCGGCATGGCGCGCGGCGCCCGCCTGGAGCAGGCCAATGGGGTCTGAGGGCATGGGCGCAGTCTGCGGGCGGCGGGACGGGCCGGCAATGTCGCTTCGATGTCACGCCCAGCTGCGACACTCGGGTCTTCACATTTCGGTGCTTGCGATAGCGCAATCTCGCTCATAGGTTGGGGGCCTCCCCGGCGGTCCGCCCGGGTCTCAACCGCGGTTTCCCGATGCCGAGCAAGCCACCCCCCGCCCATGGCCCGCAGGTGGAACCATCGGCGGCGAAAGACCTTAGCCCCCAGATGCAGACTGCGATGACGACGGCCCGTCCCCGCCCTGCTCCGGTCTCGCGGATGGACGATGGACAGCTCGACGACCTCCTGCGGCAGGGGCTTGGCCAGGCGCATGACTGGGTGCTGGAGGCGCCGGTGCCGCCGCGGCTGACCGAGGCCTTGCGCGGGAAGCGCACGGGCTAGGGCGGGCTCCGATCACCCGACCGGAGGTGTTTGCTCGACCAGGGAACAGGCCAGAGCGGGTTTGGTGAGCCGGCGCACACAGAAGCCGCGCCGGTCGGCTGTTGGGCGAGCAGGTCGCTCCCGCTCAGGTCGGTTCGCCTGACGGCCGTTTGCCCTAGCCCTCCCCATCCTCCGCGGCGAGGTCGGACGGGGCGCCGCCGATGCCTTCGCGCAAGGCCTCCCTGGCGCGGGACAGGCGGGAGCGCAGCGTGCCGGGCGGTACGTTCAGGATCCGTGCGGCCTCGGCATAGTCGAGCCCCTCCACCACCACCAGCCAGAGCGCCTCGCGGTGGATGGGGGCAAGCCTGCGGAAGGCGGCGGCGACGTCGCGCATCGCCTGCCGCTCCTCCTGCCCGCCGGAGACGGGGGATTCGGGCAGGCTCTCCGCTTCCATGATCGGGCTGCGCGAGGCGCGGCGGAGATTCGCCGCGCGCGCATGGCGCAGGATGGTGAAGAGCCAGGCGCGGAGATTGGTCCCCGGCTCGAACTGCGCGCGGGCGGCGATGGCGCGCACCAGCGTCTCCTGCACCAGGTCGTCCGCCGCGTCGCCGCCGCGCGCGAGCACGCGGGCGAAGCGGCGCAGGCGGGGAATCTCGGCGGCGATCGCAGTCGCGAAAGCCTCCGCCCCGTTCGCGCTATCCTCCTCCTGCATGCGGTCCCGTCATCCCCTGCGCGGCATCAGCCCCATCGATGGGGGCGGACACTAACCGAAGCCTGGACCGGGGTGGGAACGGGATGAGACACCCTTGCGTGTACCCGCGCCCCTTCGTCTGCACGCTTGCGTGGGTTGTCGATCAGAACAGGCCTTCGATGGAACCGTCTGCATTGAGGCCGATGGATTCCGCTGCGGGACGGCGCGGCAGTCCCGGCATCGTCATGATCTCGCCGCAGATCGCGACGACGAATCCGGCGCCGGCGGAGAGGCGCACGTCGCGCACCGGCAGCACATGGCCGCTCGGCGCGCCCATCAGCGACGGGTCGGCGCTGAAGCTGTACTGCGTCTTCGCCACGCAGACCGGGACATGGCCGAAGCCCATCTCCTCGAAGCGACGCAGTTTGGCGGCGACGCTGGCTGGGACTTGAACATCGGCGGCGCGGTAGATCTCCGAGGCGATGCGGCGCAGCTTCGACTCGAGCGGCAATTCAGGCGGGTAGAGCGGGGCGAAGCGCGATGCGCCGGCCTCGATCCGGCGCAGCACGGCGCGGGCGAGGTCGGCGGCGCCGGCCGCGCCATCGGCCCAATGCGTGCAGAGCACGGCCTCCGTGCCGAGTGCTGCCATCGCTTCCTGCACGGCGGCGACCTCGGCACTCGTGTCGGTTGTGAATGCGTTCAAGGCCACAACCACGCCCAGTCCGAATTTCTGCATGTTCTCGACATGGCGCGCGAGGTTGACGACGCCGCGCTTCAGTGCCGCCACATCCTCGCGGCCGAGATCGGCCTTGGCCACGCCGCCATGCATCTTCAGCGCGCGCACCGTGGCGACGATGACGGAGGCGGCGGGCGCGATGCCGGCGGCGGGGCATTTGATGTCGAGGAATTTCTCGGCGCCGAGATCGGCGCCGAAGCCCGCCTCCGTCACCACCACATCGGCGAGCGAGAGCCCAAGCTTCGTGGCCGCCACGCTGTTGCAGCCATGCGCGATGTTGGCGAAGGGCCCGCCATGGACGAGGGCGGGCGAGCCCGCGAGCGTCTGCACCAGGTTGGGGGCGAAGGCGTCGCGCAGCAGCGCGGCCATCGCGCCGTCGGCCTTGAGGTCGCGCGCCGTCACCGGCTGGCCGTCCCGCGTGCTGGCGACGATGATGCGGCCGAGGCGGGCCTGCAGGTCGTCGAGCGAGGTGGCGAGGCAGAAGATCGCCATCACCTCCGAGGCGACGGTGATGTCGAAGGCGTCCTCGCGCGGATAGCCGTTGGCGACGCCGCCGAGCGAGCCGACGATGCTGCGCAGCGCGCGGTCGTTCATGTCCATCGCGCGGCGCCAGGTGATGCGGCGCTCGTCGATGTTGAGCGCGTTGCCCCAGTAGATGTGGTTGTCGATCAGCGCGGCCAGCAGGTTGTTGGCCGAGGTGATGGCGTGGAAGTCGCCGGTGAAGTGGAGGTTGATCTCCTCCATCGGCGCCACCTGGGCATGGCCGCCGCCGGCAGCGCCCCCCTTCACGCCGAAGCAGGGGCCGAGCGAGGGCTCGCGCAGGCAGATCATCGTGCGGGTGCCGAGCGCGTTCAGCGCGTCGCCGAGGCCGATGGTGGTCGTCGTCTTGCCCTCGCCGGCGGGCGTCGGGCTGATGCCGGTGACGAGCACCAGCTTGCCGGGCGGCTTGGCCGCTTGGTCGCGCAGGAAGGGCAGGTCGACCTTCGCCTTGTAACGGCCGAAGGGAACTAGCGCCTCCTCCGGGATGCGGGCGCGGGCGGCGATCTCGGCGATCGGGCGGAGGGTCGCGGCACGCGCGATCTCGAGGTCGGTGGCCATGCGCGCTGTTCCTCCCGGTTGGAGCTTCGCGCTTATCGTCCCGGCCGCGCTCCTGCAAGCGGGATGGTGGGGGGCTATATGGCCGGGATGGCAAGCCCTTGCATCGACATCTGCAAATTCGATGAGGACACCGGCTGGTGCCTCGGCTGCGGCATGAGCCGCAAGGACAAGAAGCACTGGAAGAAGGAGAAGGAGCGGCGGCCGGCGATCCGGGCGGCGCTGCCCGGGCGGCTGGTGGCGCTCGCCGCGGCAGGGCACCGCATCGGGGCCGAGGCGAAGCGCAAGAAGGCCTGAGGCGGCGCCCGATCAGGCGCTGCGCTGGACGGTGCCGAAATCCACGCCGACCGTGTAGTAGTCGCGCCGGGCGACGTTGTAGAGGCGGCGGAAGGCGTTCTCGCAGAAGGGCTCGCTCCGGCCGGGATCGGCATAGGGGCCGAGGCCGATGGTCCGGGCCTCCTCCTCGGCGAGGCCGGAATCCTTGCTGAGGTCCATCTGCCGCGTCGGCGCCCGGGGGCAGTCGGCGGTCAGGAAGTGAAGCGCGTGGATCAGCTCATGCGCCAGGGCGATGAAGGCGGGGCGCCTCATCGTCGTGCCGGGGATGGTGTCGTTGAAGGCCCAGCGGACGATCGCGCTGCACCCGGCCTGGCCGCGCACGGTCAGCGGATAGGCCGGGTCGTTCAGGTTGCCGTTGCCCGGCTGGGTCAGCTGGGCGCGGAAGGCCGGGCTGACATCGAGGGAGGGGATGGCGGCCGCCATCTGGCCGAAGGGGCCGGCGGGCGGGTTCTCGATGACGACGCTCTTGCCGTTGGTGCAGGCGTTGCGGATCTTCTTCAGGAGGTCGAGGCCGAGGGCCGTCGAGCGCAGCACGTTCAGCGAGTAGCGCGCCTGGTTCGGGTAGGGCGAGAAGGCGTCGCCGCCGTCATCGATGTAAACGCCTGGGCCGTTGATGTCGTAGAGCGCCACCGCCATCGCCGTCTCTCCTTGGGGGCCGCGGCAACACGCCAAATGCGTGTGTCGGACCGCCCGATTTCGCGTCACGGGCGAGAGGTGTAACTATGGCGGAAGCTCACCGTCAAGGTTTCGAACAGGGGCTCAGGCCGCCTCGCGCTGGCGGACCCCGAGCTCGTCGAGCGCGCCGCCGATCGCGGCGACGGCGCGGCGCATGTCCTCCGGCGTGATGGCGCCGATGCAGCCGATCCGGAAGGTCGGTACACGGGTGTTGTGGAAATTGCTGATCAGCACGCCGCGGGCCTTCAGCGCATCGACGAAGGGCTGGAGGGCGAAGCGCGGGTCGGGCGGCTGGTGGGTGGTGACGATCACCGGGCCCTGATGCCGCGGCTCCAGATAGGGGGTCAGGCCGAGGGCGCGGATGCCGTCATAGAGGATGCGGCAGTTCTCGCGGTAGCGGGCGAGGCGCGCGGGCTGGCCGCCCTCGGCGTCGTAGAGGTCGAGCGCGGTGCGGAAGGCGGCCAGCGCCTGGACCGGCGGGGTGAAGCGGAAGCTGCCCCAGCCGGCGCGGAGCGCATGGGCATAGACATCCGAGAGGTCGAAGGACCAGGAGCCGGCATTGCCCGCGGCGGCCGTCACGCTGTCGACCCGCGCGACTGCGAAGCCGATGCCGGGCAGGCCCTCGAGGCACTTGCCGGAGGTGAAGAGAAGGGCATCGATCTCCGGATGGGCGGAGAGGTCGACCGGCAGGGCGCCGAAGGCGGAGACGCTGTCGAGGATCAGCCGGCGGCCATGCCGGCGCACCGCGGCGCCGATCGCCTCCGGGTCGTTCACCATGCCGCTGCCGGTCTCGTGGTGGACCACGGCGACATGGGAGATGGCGGGATCGGCGGCCAGCGCCGCATCCAGCTCCTCGGCGGTGACGGAGCGGGTGTCGGGGCCGGGGAGCGCCACGACCTGCCGGCCGCATTCGCTGGCGAGGCGCACGGCGCGGTCGGCATAGGCGCCGTTATGCGGGATCAGGACCTTGCCGCCGGCCGGGATGAAGGTGCGGATCGCCGCTTCCATGATGAAATGACCGCAGCCCTGCAGCGGCAGGGTGGCATGCACCCCCTCCTGGCCGCCGGCGATGGCGCGGACGCGCTCGCGAATCTCGGCATAGATCGGACGGAAGTCGTTGTCCCAGGGGGCGATGTCCTGGGCCATGGCGGCGCGGGTCTCGGGACGGGTCTGCACCGGGCCGGGGATCAGCAGCAACATGAACAAGCACCTTCAAGCTACGGTGAGGTATAGCCTATCCGCACGCGACAACAGAAGGCCGCCGATCTCGCGCCGAAGCTTTTCCCGCATCGCCGCGGCGAAGGCGGCGTAGTCCGGGCAGGCCATGGCGAAGCTTCCCGGCCCGCCGATCACCTCCGCCACGTAGTGCTCCAACAGGTCCGGCTCCTCGTTCAGCACGGCGAGGCCGTTGATGGTGACGCCGGCGGCGACGCCGATGTCGCGCACCGGGCCGGGGGCGCGGCCGCGGTTGTTGCGGCCGTCGCCGGAGACGTCGAGGGCGAGGCGGGTGGCCTCCGCCGGGCAGCGGGCGAGGAGGGCGAGGCCGGCGGCCATGCCCTCGCCGAGCGCGGTGGCGCCGGGGCCGGGGAGGCGGGGGGCGTTCTCCAGGGCATCGGCCAGGGCGGATGCGGCGGCGGGGCCGTCGGTGCGGGTCCAGGGCACGGCCAGGTCGTGGCCGACGGACCAGAAGAGGGCCGAGACGGCGATGGCGCGCCGCGGGCCCCCGGCGCAGGCGGCGGCGATGTCCGGCTCGCGGAAGGCGGCGGCGAGGCCGCCGATCATCAGGCCGAATTCGTCGTAGTCGATGCTGGCCGAGACATCGATGGCGAGGCAGAGGGCGAGGTCCACGGGGTCCATCCGGCAGGCATAGCGCGGGGCGGAACGACATACCTATAGTGTGCGCCGCACCATGACGGGTCTCCTGCCGATGCGACGCCGCGCGCTGCTGTCCCTGCCCCTGCCGGCGACGCCGGCTCAGGCCCAAGCCCCCTGGCCGAACCGGCCGATCCGCGCCGTCATTCCCTACACGCCGGGCGGGGCGACGGATGCGATGTCGCGGCTGGCGGCGCAGAAGCTCTCGGAGCGGCTTGGCGTCCCCGTGGTGCCGGAGAACCGGGCGGGGGCCAGCGGGACGGTGGGCGGGGCCGCCGTCGCGGGGGCGGCGCCGGATGGGCATACGATCCTGCTCACGGCCTCGGTCCATGTCATGGCGCGGCAGGTGCTGAGAGCCGTGCCCTACGACCCCGTCGCGGATTTCACCCCCATCGCCCGCACTGGGCAGGGGCCGCTGCTGCTGGTGACCAATCCCGGACGGCGGGAGGCGGATATCGCGGCGGTGGTGGAGGCGGCGCGGCGGGCGCCGGGCGGGTGGAGCTTCGGCGTCTCGGCGCTCGGGGCGGCGGGGCACCTCGCCTCCATCGAGTTCAACCGGCTGGCGGGGCTCGACATCCCGATGGTGCCCTATCGCGGCTCGGCGCCGGCGCTCGCCGACATCGCGGCGGGCAACGTGCAGCTGATGCTGGACCCGATCCTCGCCGCCCTGCCGCTGGCCCGCGGCGGGCAGGCGCGGGCGCTGGCCATCACCCGCAGGGCGCGGAGCCCGGTCGCGCCGGAGATCCCGACCGCGGCGGAGGCGGGGATGCCGGGGCTGGAATTCTTCTCCTGGTACGGCGTCTGGGGGCCGCGCGGCCTGCCGGCGGAGATCGTCGGGCGGCTGGCCGCGGCGCTGCGCGAGGGCATGGCGGAGCCGGCGGTGGCGCAGCGCCTGGCCGAGCTCGGCTTCGAGCCGGTGCGGGAGAGCCCGGCGGAATTCGCGGCCTATATCGAGGCGGACCTCCAGCGGAACACGGCGCTGCTGCGGGCCGCGAATTTCCAGCCGGAATAGGCATCCGGCGGGGCCCGGCGCCGTTCTGCACGCATGGCCCGGTCCCTCCTGCCCGATCCCGCGAAGCGTGCCCTGGCGCTGGAGGCGCATCGGCTGCTCTGCGCCGAATATGGCTGCCCGGTGAACTACTTCCACGCGCTCGACCCGGTCTCGGAGCTGGTTTCCTCCCTGCTGTCGCACCGGACCAAGAACCGCGACAGCGCGCGGGCTTATGAGAGCCTGCGCCGCGCCTTCCCCGAATGGGAGGGGGTGCGGGATGCGCCGGTCGCCGAGGTCGAGGCCGCCATCGCCGGCGTCACCTGGCCGGAGGCCAAGGCGCCCGCCCTGCAGAAGACCCTGCGCGCCCTGACCGAGCGGTGCGGCGGGCTCGACCTCTCGCATCTCGCCAGCATGAAGGACGAGGAGGCGGCGGCCTGGCTGGCGGCGCTGCCCGGCGTCGGGCCGAAGACGGCGGCGGCGGTGCTCTCCTTCAGCAACCTCCGGCGGCGGGCGCTGCCGGTGGACAGCCACCACCACCGCGTCGCGGCGCGGCTCGGGCTGATCCCGGCCTCGCTGCCGGTCGGGCCGGCGCATGCGGTGCTGGCGGCGCAGCTGCCGGCGGAGTGGGGCGCGCAGCAGTTCTACGACAACCACCAGATGCTGATGCGGCACGGGCAGCGCTGCTGCTTCTTCCGCGGGCCGGCCTGCGGGCGCTGCGTGCTGCTCGACCTCTGCCCGGAGGGGCAGGCGCGGCAGGCGCGGCCGCCCTCCCCTGCCCTGGCCCTTCCGCTGCCGCCGGCCTAGTCTCCCCCAAATCCGGGAGGATGCGCCGATGCCCGAAAGCCCGATCGACCCGACGCTGATGGCCGAGACCCGGCTGCCGCTGGCCGGCATCCGCGTGCTGGACCTGACGCTGGCGCGGGCCGGGCCGACCTGCGTGCGGCACCTGGCCGACTGGGGCGCGGATGTCATCCGCGTCGAGCCGCCGACCACGGCCGATACCCTGGCCGGCGCGCGGGACGGATTCGACAGCGTGAACCTCCACCGCAACAAGCGCGGCATCGCCCTCGACCTGAAGAACCCGGCGGGGCATGCGGCCTTCCTCAAGCTGGCGGCGACGGCCGATGTGGTCGTCGAGAACATGCGGATGCAGGTGAAGCACCGCCTCAGGATCGCCTATGAGGACCTGGCGCCGCTCAACCCGCGGCTGGTCTATGCCTCGATCTCCGGCTTCGGGCAGACCGGGCCCTACAGCACCCGCGGCGGCGTCGACCAGATCGCCCAGGGCATGGGCGGGCTGATGAGCATCACCGGCGAGCCGGGGCGCGGGCCGATGCGCGTCGGCATCCCCATCAACGACCTGACGGCGGGCAACCTGCTGGCCTTCGGCATCATGCTGAAGCTGTTCGACCGGGAGAAGACCGGGCGCGGCGGCTACGTCCATACCTCGCTGCTCGAGGCGCAGGTCTTCATGCTGGACTTCCAGGCCAGCCGCTACCTGATGGATGGCGAGGTGGCCGGCCAGGCGGGCAACGACCATCCCGTCAACATCCCGATGGGCGTCTTCCCGACCGCGGACAAGCCGATCAACATCGCTGCCTCCTCGCCCAAGCTCTGGGCCAATTTCTGCAAGGCGGCGGGGCATGAGGATTGGCTCGCCGAGCCCGAGTGGCAGACGGCGGCGGGGCGCAGCAAGGACCGGGCGCGGGTGAACGCGACCATCGCCGAGGTCACGCGGACGCAGCCGAGCGAGTGGTGGATCGCGCGGCTGGAGGAGGCGGGCATCCCCTGCGGCCCGGTCAACGACATCCGGGAGGTCTTCGCCGACCCGCAGGTGCAGCACTTGGAGATGGCGATGCCGATGCATCACCGCGGCCGGGGCGACATCAGCGTCGTCGCCAATCCGCTGAACATCGAGGGGCTGGAGACGGGCGTCTACCGCGACGTGCCGGCCTTGGGCGAGCATGGGGCGGAGATCCTGGCCGAGGCCGGGCTCTCCGAGGCCGAGATCGAGGAGCTTAGGGCCAAGGGGGCGCTCGGATGAGCCGGATGGAGTTCGCCGCGGGGAAGATCCTCGCCAGCAGCGAGGGGGGCGTCGGCCGGGTGGTGTTCAACCAGCCGGAGAAGCGCAACGCCATGTCGGTCGACATGTGGACCGGCATGGCGGAGGCGCTGGAACGCTTCGCCGGGGACGATGCCGTGCGCTGCGTCGTCCTTCAGGGCGCGGGGGACAAGGCCTTCGTCTCGGGGGCGGATATCAGCCAGTTCGAGAAGAACCGGGCCAATGCCGATGCCCAGGCCGAGTACGAGAAGCTGACCAGCACGGGGCGGGCGAAGCTCGCCGCCTACCGCAAGCCGGTGATCGCGCAGATCAGGGGCTTCTGCATGGGCGGGGGCTTGGGGATCGCCATGTCGACCGACATCCGCATCGCCTCGGAGGACAGCCAGTTCGGCATCCCGGCGGCGAAGCTCGGCATCGCCTATGGCTTCGACATGGTGCGCGCCCTGGTCGACCTGGTAGGTCCCGCCCATGCCCACATGATCCTGATGACCGGCGAGCGCTTCGACGCCCGCGAGGCGGAGCGGATGGGCTTGGTCAACAAGGTGGTGCCGGTGGCGGCGCTGGAGGAGACGGTGGCGAAGCTCGCCGCGACCATGGCGGCCAATGCGCCGCTCTCCCTCGGCACCAACAAGCAGACGGTGAAGGCGGTGCTGGCCGACCGGGCGGAGCGGGACATGGCGGCGCTGGGGGCCGCGATGGCCGCCTGCTTCGACAGCCAGGACTACCGCGAGGGCCGGCGGGCCTTCATGGAGAAGCGGAAGCCGGCCTTCACCGGGACTTAGAGGGGGGACGTAACCGATCCGGAAACGCCACGGTGTCCAGCCCAGCGCGAAAATCCCGGTGCATGATGCAGTTTCTTTCCCTAGGATGCGGCAGCCGCGACACACCCTTGATGAATGGGGTGGCAGGCTGGGCTTCGGATGACGTCTGGGATCGAAGGGACCGCTGACCGCACATGGATGGACACCTCGAGGCGCCGCCGGTCGGCCTGCCGACCAGTGAGAGTTGCGCCCATGGGGCCGGCGCCCCCATCTCCCGCATCGTGGCGGAGGTGGCGGCGCGCTTCCCGGACGAGCGCATCACTCTCGGCGAGATGTCCGAGGCCTTCGGGGACCGGGCCTTCGGCCTGCTGATCCTGCTGCTGCTGTTGCCCTCGCTGCTGCCGGGCATGGCCTCGGTCTTCGGCCTGCCGGTGCTGCTGCTCGGCATCCAGATGGGGCTCGGGCGGCGGACGCCGAAGCTGCCGGCCTTCCTCGCCCGGCAGAGCGTGAAGCGGACGGACCTGCTGCGGCTGGCCGGCGGCGGCTCCACATGGATGAAGCGGATCGAGACCTATGTGCGGCCGCGGCCGGGCTTCTTCACCTCGCCGGTCGGGGACCGCATCTTCGGCTGGCTCACCGCCTATGTGGCGCTGATGCTGATCCTGCCGGGGCCGGGGACCAACGGGCCGCCGGCCTTCGGCAACATCGTCATGGCGCTCGGCCTCGTCGAGCACGACAACCGGGTGATGGCCTGGGGCGTGGGGCTGACCGTCGCCGGCTGCGCCTTCGCCACCGCGGTGCTGGTCGTCGTCTGCTGGCTCGGCGTGCAGGCGCTCGGCTGGATCTTCTGACCCCACTCCCCGCCGGGCGGCAAGCCTGCTAGGGTCCGCGCATGCGCCGGTGGCCCGCAAGGGCTGAAACGGGAATGCGGCAGGCGGGGCGACCCCGCTGGTCCGCGGCTGCCCTCGCAACTGTGGGCGGTGAGGTCTTTCCAGATGCCATTGCATCCCCCGGGATGTGAGAAGGCGGGGAGGCCAAGGGGCTTCGGCTCCCCACCGCAAGCCAGGAGACCGGCCGGCGCAGAGTTGTCTCGCGCGTGCCGGGCGAGGTGCACCGGCGCACCGGAAGCATGGGGTCCCGCGGGGCCTCTCCGATTGCGGGTACGACGTCCGTCGCCCCGACCCGGCTCGCCGGGCCGAGGCCCTGTCGTCACGCGCAATCGGAGGATCCGATGCGACGCCTGTCCCTGTTCCTGGCGAGCGGCCTGGCCGTCCTCGCCACCCACGCCCAAGCCCAGCAAGCCATTCCCGACACCATCGTTACCGGCACCCGCGTGCCGACCCCGGCCGAGCGGGTGCCGGCCGCCGTCACCGTCATCACCCGCCAGGACATCGAGGAACGGGGCTACCAATCGCTCGCCGAGGCGCTGGTCTCGGTCCCTGGCGTCCGGCTGGCGCCGCTCGGCGGACTGGGCGCGCAGACCACGGCCTTCCTCCGCGGCAATTCCGGCCGCGCCGTGCTGGTGCTGCTGGACGGCGTGCCGCTGAACGACCCGGCCGAGGCCAGTGGCGCCTTCAATTTCGGCAACGAGCTGCTCTTCGACATCGAGCGGATCGAGGTGCTGCGGGGGCCGAGCTCGGCGCTCTACGGCTCCTCGGCGATCGGCGGCGTCATCAACTTGGTGACGCGGCGGGCGCCGGCGCACCGCGCGCTCCTGCCCTATGGCGAGCTGGCGGGCGGCACGCAGCGGACGCTGCGCGGCGGGCTCGGCGCCACGGGCACGGTCGGGGCCTTCGACTACCTGTTCTCCGGCCAGTCGATCTCGACCGAGGGGTCGAATGCGACCGCGCCGCGCTTCCAGTCCTCGCTCGGCGAGCGGGACGGGTTCCGCGGCGGCTTCGGCACGGCGCGGCTGGGCTGGACGCCGGCGGAGGGCAGCCGGGTGGAGGCGCTGCTGCGCTGGCGGCAGACCAATTTCGGCCTCGACAACGTGCCGCGCGACGACCCGAACTACTCGGGCGAGGACCGGCGCTATTACGGCCAGCTCCGGGGTGAGACCCGGCTCTTCGACGGCGCCTGGACCACGGGGCTGCGCATCGCGGCGACCGAGGACCGGCGGGTCTATTCCAATCTGCCGGACCAGCTCAGCAGCGCCAGCTCGCGGGACTTCTACCGTGGCACGCGGACCACGCTCGACTGGGGCAATACGGTGCGGCTGCCGGTCCTCGGCTTCCTCGACGAGGGGGTGCTGGGCTTCGGCCTCACCCACACGGGCGAGGAGGCGACGAGCCGCAGCGGGGGGCAAGGCTTCCAGACGCTGGTGGATGCCAGCCAGCACAGCACCGGCGGCTATGCGACGCTGCAGTACCGCGCCTTCGGCCGGCTCGACCTGACGGCGGGGCTGCGGCGGGATGCGACCACCGGCTTCACCGATGCCACCACATGGCGGGTCGGCGCGGTGCTGCAGGTGCCGGAGGTCGCCTCGCGGGTGCGGGTCTCGGCGGGGACGGGCTATGCGGCGCCCTCGCTCTACCAGCGCTTCGGCGTCATCACCGGCTTCTTCCGCGGCAATCCGGACCTCAGGCCGGAGCGGTCGCTGGGCTGGGAGGTCGGGACGGAGACGGACATCCCGGGCTTCGGGCGGCGCGACTTCGCCACGGCGGGCTTCACCTATTTTCAGAGCCGGGTCAGGGACCTCATCAACTTCAATGGCGGCTTCGACACGCTGGAGAATGTCGACCGCGCGCGCATCCATGGGGCGGAGCTTGGGCTGACCCTACGGCCGGTACGCTGGGCGGAGGCGACCGCGGCCTGGACCATCACCGAGGCCTTCGACGCCACCACCGACCAGCGGCTGCCGAGGCGGCCCGAGCACGTCGTCAGCATCACCGCGCGCGTCGCGCCGCTGCCGAAGGTGGTGATCGCGCCGACGGTGCTCTTCACCGGCCGCAGCCCGGAGGCGGCCTTCGCCTCCTACGACAACCAGGGCAACAGCTTCGCCTATGCGCGCAGCAACCCGGCGGGGACGGTGGTGAACCTCACCGCCTCCTGGCAGGCCCTGCCGCAGGCGGCGGTGTTCCTCGAGGCGCGCAACCTCGGCAACAGCCGGTGGGAGCCGGCGAACGGCTTCGTCACGCCGGGGCGCAGCGTGCTGGTGGGCACGCGCTTCGCGCTGTGACCCTTCTCCGCGGTGCTGCGGGGGCCCCGGATTTCGCTCCAGGCCCGAAGCTTCGGTATGAGGGAGGCATGATCGCCCCCCTCGCCTACCCTGCCGCGGCGCTGGCCGAGATCGGCGGCTGCTTCGCCGTCTGGTCCGTGCTGCGGCTCGGCGCCTCGCCCTGGTGGCTGGCGGTTGGGATGGGCTCGCTCGCCCTCTTCGCCTGGCTGCTGACGCTGGTGGAGGCGGCGGCGGCGGGGCGGGCCTTCGCCGCCTATGGCGGGGTCTACATCGCCGCCTCGCTCGGCTGGATGTGGGCGGTGGAGGGCGTGGCGCCGGATGGGCGGGACCTCGCCGGGGCGCTGCTCTGCCTCGCCGGGGCGGGCGTGATCCTGCTGCGGCCGGGCTGAGCCGGGCCGGAGGTTGCAAAGCGGCACAGGGTGCGTCCGCGGCGCTGCGCGAGCCGTAACGCCGGCAGCCAGGGATATTCAGCCCGGGCTGCGGACCGGCGGGCCGATGTCCCCGCCGCAAAGGATCGGAGCGCCGTGACAGCATCCGCTTTCCATCTCGCGGCCGCCTTCTCGGCTTCGCCCTGCTCGCGGCCGTGCCGATGGCATGCAGCCGATGGGCGGGACCATGGCCAGCCCAGCCCGCGTCGAGGTCGGCGGCGCGCCGATGCGCCCGGCGCGGGACGCCGTCGGCAATGCGGTGAACCCGAAGGACCACACCACCCTCGTCAGCGCCGTGCAGGCGGCCGGGCTGGCGGCGACGCTGACGAGCCCCGGCCCCTTTACCGTCCTCGCGCCGACCGGCGGCGCTGGCCGGCATGCTGACCTGCCATGTCGTGCCCGGGCGGCTCGACTACGAGGCGCTGGCCGAGAGGATCCGTGCGGGCGGCGACTGCACGACGCTCACCACCGCCAACGGCCAGGCGCTGACGGCGATGATGAACGGGCTGCGCAACATCGTCCTGCGCGACGTGGCGAGGACTGCGGCGTCAGCGAAGCCCCGGGCTGTCGCCGAGGGAGAGGGCCCCGAGCGCCTGCCGGCCGCTCAGCGGGCGCGGGCGATGCAGAAGGCGACGATGCCGGCCAGCGCGCGGCGGACCGGGCCGTCGGCGAAGGTCCCGAGCGCGGCGAGCGCCGCATCGCCATAGGCCTGGGCGCGGGCGACGGTGTCGCGCAACCCGCCATGGCGCTCGATCAGCGCCTGGGCGCGGCCGAGGTCGTCCGGCCCCTGCTCCTTCTCCTCGAGCGTGCGGCGCCAGAACTCGCGCTCCGCCGCATCGCCGCGCTCGAAGGCGAGCAGCACGGGGAGGGTGATCTTGCCCTCGCGGAAATCGTCGCCAACCGTCTTGCCGAGGCGCTCCTGCTCGGCGGCATAGTCGAGCGCGTCGTCGACCAGCTGGAAGGCGATGCCGAGGTTGCGGCCATAAGCCTCGAGGGCGGCTTCCTCCGCCTCCGGCCGGTCGGCGACGACGGCGCCGATGCGCGTCGCGGCGGCGAAGAGGGCGGCGGTCTTGCCCTCGACCACTTCGAGGTACTGCGCCTCGGTGGTCGTAGTGTCATTCTGGGTGACGAGCTGCAGTACTTCGCCCTCGGCGATGGTGGCGGCGGCCTCGGAGAGGATGGCCAGCACCTTCAGGCTGCCATCCGTCACCATGAGCTGGAAGGCGCGGGCGAAGAGGAAGTCGCCGACGAGGACGCTCGGCTTGTTGCCGAACAGCGCATTGGCGCTGGCCTGGCCGCGGCGGAGCGAGCTCTCGTCCACCACGTCGTCATGCAGCAGGGTCGCGGTGTGGATGAACTCGACGCAGGCGGCGAGCGCCACGTGCCGCTCCCCGTGATAGCCGCAGAGCTGCGCGGCGGCGAGAGTGAGCAGCGGGCGCAGGCGCTTGCCGCCGGCGGCGACGATATGCGCGGCGAGCTGCGGGATCAGCGCGACCGGGCTGTGCATGCGCTGCACGATCAGCCGGTTGCAGGCTTCGAGGTCGGACTGGACCAGCGTGGTGAGCGCAGTCAGCGCATCCTCGCCGCCTTGCGTCGCCGCATCGCTTGCCGGCATCGTCACAGAGGAATTGTCCGGCACAGCACGCGCAACCGCTGCCACTTCGCTTGACCCTGGCTCGGGGCGGGCAAGGCATCTCGGCGGAATCGCCTGGACGGCCCGTTTAGCCCGCCAATACAAAGGCCGTGGCGGGGCCGCCGCGGCGGCCGGCACCATAGCCATGCCGGCAGATGGCGGCAAGCGCAGGGAAAACAAGGATTTGACGGCAGCATGCGGCTGATTGCCCAAGGCGTGGATCCGGTTCGCCTGAGTTTCCTCATGGCCCTGCTGCGCGATGCGGGCATCGGCTGCGTGCTGCTCGACCAGCATATCAGCGCGCTGGAGGGCGGGATCGGCGCCTTCCCGCGGCGGCTCGCCGTCGCCGAGGAGGATTGGGAGCGGGCGCGACGCGTGCTGCAGGAGGCGGGCGAGGAACCGGGGTGAGCGAGGACTGCACGGAGGACCTGCTGCTCGGCGGGCGAGTCAGGCTACGCCAGCCGAGGCGGGGGCTGCGGGCCGGGCTCGATGCCGTGCTGCTCGCGGCCGGCATCCCGGCGCGGCCGGGCCAGGCGGTGCTGGAGGCCGGGTGCGGCAGCGGGGCGGCCTTCCTATGCCTTGCCGCGCGGGTACCGGGGCTCCGGATCGTCGCCCTCGAGCGGGATGCGGGGCTGGCGGCGCTGGCGCGGGAGAATGCGGCGGCGGCGGGACTCGCGGCGGAGGTGATCGAGGGGGATGTCAGGGATCGGGCGCTGGCCCGGCGGCTGCCGCCCTGCGACCACGCCTTCGCCAACCCGCCCTTTTGGCCGGGCGGCACGGCGCCGCCGGAGCCGGGACGCGGGGCGATGACCCATGCGGCGGGAGCGGAGGCGGCGAGCCTCGCCGACTGGGCACGGTTCCTCGCGGCACCGCTCGCACGACGGGGGACGCTCAGCCTGATCCTGCCGGCGGCGCGGCTGGATGCCGGAATGGCGGCGCTGGCAGGGGCGCGCTGCGCGGGGACGCTGCTGGTGCCCTTCTGGCCGCGCATGGGCGTCGCCGCCCGGCGGGTGCTGCTGCAGGCGCGGCGAGAGGGGCGCGGGCCGGCGCGGGTCGCCCCGGGGCTCGTGCTGCACGGGCCGAGCGAGGGTTTCAGCCCAGCGGCGGAGGCGGTGCTGCGGGATGCCGCTGCCCTCGATGTTGTCGAGGGCGCCTGAACGGCGTCTCCGGATGGCAGCCTGCGGTAATCGGCCCTGGGGCGAACCCCGATCGGGTGGCCTCATCCGAACGGCGTAATTCGCTCGGTCGACCAACAGCTTGGAGCGGCCTCCTAGAGCGGTTTCCGTTCGCTTAGGCTCACGGAACCCGCTCTGGCTTATTGTTTGATCGAGCAAATGCCTTCGATCAGGTGATGCCACCTGATCGAAGTTTGCTCTAGAGCCGGGGCGAGCGGGAGTCGCTCCTGTGTCCTGATCTCGAAATCCTGCGGATGTCGCCCCCTGGCCACCAGCCCTTGGTCGTCGGTGGCCTGGTTGTCCGCGAAGCGGTTAAGTGGACCCACGAACGTCCCGATCGGGACATCAGCCGAGGTTCGTGTCCGGGTGGCGCAGGTGCCAGAGCCGCTCATGCGCCGCGACCAGGCTTTCCATGTTGCGGCGGCGGTTGGTGTCGGGCGAGACGGGGCGGCGCGTCAGCATCATCTCGAGGATGCGCAGCAGCTGTTCCGCCACCTCGTAGTCGCCCTGGTCGCAGGCGTGGTGGAAGGCGATCAGGATCTTGTCGGACAGCCGCCGGCTGTGCCGCGGCGCCGCGCCCCGGCCTGCCTCCCTTGCGCTGTCCTGATCCTGATCGTCATCCGCCATCAGTCGTCTCCGTTTGCGGCCGGCGAGCCGGCCGCGAACTTCAGGTTAACAAGTTTTTCAAGGTTCGGGAATCGTGCTGTGGCTCATCCGGTGGGGCGGCTGATCTGCGCGGCGATGGCTGCGGCGATGGCCTCCGGGCTCTGCTCCGGGCGGAACAGGCTGCGGACCTTCGCATCCGGCCCGACCAGATAGATGAAGCTCGAATGGTCCATCAGGTAGTCGGTCATATCCGGCCGCTGGACGCGGGCGAAGTAGACGCGGTAGCGGCGTGCTGCCTCTGCCACCTGCTCCGGCGTGCCGGTCAGGCCCTGCAGGCGGGGGTGGAAGCGGCTGACATAGTCGGCCAGGTGTTCCGGCGTATCGCGCTGCGGGTCGACGGTGATGAGCACCGGCACGACCTTGGCCCCGGCCGGGCCGAGCTGGTCGAGCGCCGCCGCCATGGTGCCGAGCTCGGTCGGGCAGACATCGGGGCAGAAGCTGTAGCCGAAATAGACCAGCATCCAGCCGCCGGCGAAATCGCGCTCGGTGACCGGCTTGCCCTCCTGGTTGGTCAGGCTGAAGGGGCCGCCGAGGGCGAGGCCGGCGGGCAGTTGGACCCCGCCGGAGGAGACCGGGCCGGACTCGCCCCCGCCCGAGGCGCCGCCGAGCAGGGCGATGAAGGCCTCGCCCACGCTCTGCTCCGGCGCGCGGCTGACCCAGGCATAGGCCCAGGCGCCGCCGAGCAGCAGGACCAGGCCGAGGACGATGAGGCGGATGGCGCGCAGCATGCCGCCTCCATAGCCCTCGCCCGGCCGCCCCGCCAGGGGGCTGGTTGGCCCGCGGGGGCCCAGGGCGGGAACAGCCGGGCCTAGGCAGGACCGGAGCAAGCCCCGATCAGCTGGGCTCACCGGATAAGAGGTTATCCGCTCGACCGAATGCCAGGCCGGACCGGGTTCCGTCGGCCAGGTCGAACGAAATCCGACCTGCTGTCCTGCCCCCGCCGTCCGTGGGCTTTGTTTACGGACGGAAGGAACAAGCAAGCCACTGAAGACAAGGGCCGGTGAGCCAAGGGCGACGTCCGAAGGACGTCGAGATCAGGACACTAGTGCGTGGCGATCTCGCCCGTCGGCTGCGGCGAGCCGAAGGTGCTGTCGCTGAAGGCCTCCTCCCAGGTGCCAGAGGTGCTGGCCTTGGAATACTCGGTCGCGCGGTTCTCGAAGAAATTGGTGTGCTCCACCGCGTTCAGCATCTCGTCGAGCCAGGGCAGCGGGTTCTTCTCGATGTGGTAGAGCGGCTGCAGGCCGAGCTGCTGCAGGCGGCGGTCGGCGATGAAGCGGATATAGGTCTTGGTGTCCGCCGCATTCAGCCCCTCGACGCCGCCGAGCTCGAAGGCGAGGTCGATGAAGGCGTCCTCATGGTCCACGATGGTGGCGCAGATGAGGTAGAGGTCGCGCCGGAACTCCTCGGTCCAGATCTCCGGGTTCTCCTGCACGAAGGTGCGGAAGAGGCGGATGACGGAGAGGCAGTGCAGCGTCTCGTCCCGCACCGACCAGGAGACGATCTGGCCCATGCCCTTCATCTTCCCGAAGCGCGGGAAGTTCATCAGGATGGCGAAGGAGGCGAAGAGCTGCAGCCCTTCGGTGAAGGCGCCGAAGGCGGCCAGCGTCTTGGCGATCTCGGTCTTGTTGTCGACCGTAAAGCCCTGCATGTAGTCGAACTTGTCCTTCATCTCCTTGTACTTGAGGAAGGCGCTGTACTCGAGCTCCGGCATGCCGACCGTGTCCAGCAGGTGGCTGTAGGCGGCAATGTGGATGGTCTCGATGTTCGAGAAGGCGGAGAGCATCATCAGCACTTCGGTCGGCTTGAAGACCTGGCTGTAGTGCTTCATGTAACAGTTGTTCACCTCGACATCCGCCTGGGTGAAGAAGCGGAAGATCTGGGTGAGCAGGTTGCGCTCGCCGGTGGTGAGGTTGCGCTGCCAGTCCTTCACGTCGTCGGCGAGCGGCACCTCTTCCGGCAGCCAGTGGACGCGCTGCTGCGTCAGCCAGGCGTCATAGGCCCAGGGGTAGCGGAAGGGCTTGTAGACCGGGTTGGAGGTCAGCAGGTCGAAGCGCACGGGGTGCTCGTCGGGGGAGAAATTGCCGTCGGCCATGGTCACCGCCATTCAGGACTGTGGTGGGGTGGATGTGGTGCCGGCCTGCCCTATTGGCAGGCCAGGCACTCCTCGTAATCCGTCGTCGAGCTCTGCGCCCCGCGGGCGACTAGCGGCAGCGCGGCATCGGCCGCGGTCGGCACATGGGCTGCCATGATGTCCCCCTGGCCGACGATCTTCTCGCTGATCGTGTCGGCCCGCTGGATGGAGAGGCTGCGGCAGTAATACAGCGACTTCACCCCGCGCTTCCAGGCCATCATGTGGATCTGGTGCAGGTCCCGCTTGTGGATGTTGGCAGGCAGGAACAGGTTCACCGACTGGCTCTGGCAGATGAAGGGCGAGCGGTCGGCGGCATGCTCCACCACCCAGCGCTGGTCGAGCTCGAAGGCGGTCTTGAAGGTGGCGCGCTCCTGCTCGGTCAGGAAGTCGAGATGCTGCACGCTGCCCTTGCGGACGGTGATGCTGGTCCAGGTCTCGTCGTCGTCGCGGCCATGCTTCGCCAGCACCTTCTTCAAGTAGGGGTTGCGGACGATGTAGCTGCCCGAGAGCGTCTTGTGGTTGTAGACATTGGCCGCTACCGGCTCGATGCCCGGGGAGGCACCGCCGCAGATAATGGAGATCGAGGCCGTGGGCGCGATCGCCATCTTGTTCGAGAAGCGCTCCATGAAGCCGTACTCGGCGGCATCCGGGCAGGGCCCGCGCTCCTCGGCGAGCTGGCGGCTGGCGGCATCGGCCCCCTCGCGGATGTGCTTGAACATCCGCTTGTTCCACACCTTCGCCACCACGCTCTCGAAGGGCACGTTCTGCGCCTGGAGGAAGCTGTGGAAGCCCATCACGCCGAGGCCGACGGAGCGCTCGCGCATCGCGCTGTACTTGGCCTTCGCCATGCTGTCCGGCGCGGTGTCGATGAAATTCTGCAGCACGTTGTCAAGGAAGCGCATCACATCCGGGATGAAGCGCGGGTCGTCCTTCCACTCGAACCAGGTCTCGAGGTTGAGGGAGGAGAGGCAGCAGACGGCGGTGCGATCCTTGCCATGCTGGTCGCGGCCCGTGGGCAGGGTGATCTCGGAGCAGAGGTTGGAGGTCTTGACCTCGAGCCCGGCCAGCTTGTGGTGCGCCGGCATCGCCTTGTTCACATGGTCGGAGAAGACGAGGTAGGGCTCGCCGGTCTCGATCCGGGCCGTGAGGATGCGGATCCAGAGGGCGCGGGCGGAGATCTTCCGCATGATCGCGCCGTCCTTCGGGCTGGTCAGCGGCCACTCCTCGTCATTCTCGACGGCGCGCATGAAGGCGTCGGAGATGAGCAGGCCGTGGTGGAGGTTGAGCGCCTTGCGGTTCGGGTCGCCGCCGGTAGGCCGGCGGATCTCGATGAACTCCTCCACCTCCGGGTGGCTGACGGGGAGGTAGACGGCGGCCGAGCCGCGGCGGAGCGAGCCCTGGGAGATGGCGAGCGTCAAGCTATCCATGACGCGGATGAAGGGGACGACGCCCGAGGTCTTGCCGTTGCGCCCGACCTTCTCGCCGATGCCGCGCAGGTTGCCCCAGTAGCTGCCGATGCCGCCGCCCTTGGCGGCCAGCCAGACATTCTCGTTCCAGAGGCCGACGATGCCGTCCAGGCTGTCATCCGCCTCGTTCAGGAAGCAGGAGATGGGCAGGCCGCGCGTCGTGCCGCCATTGGACAGCACCGGGGTCGCCGGCATGAACCAGAGCTTCGAGATGTAGTCGTAGATGCGCTGGGCATGCGCCGCGTCGTCGCCATAGGCCGACGCGACCCGGGCAAACAGGTCCTGGTAGCTCTCGCCCGGCAGCAGGTAGCGGTCATCCAGCGTTGCCTTGCCGAAATCCGTCAGCCGCGCGTCGCGGCTGCGGTCGATCTGAACCTGGTGATGACCTTCGAGCTGAACCGTATCGAACACCGCCCTAATCCCCTTCCGATCCCCCGGTGGGGGAGAATGCATCCAGCAGCGACGCGACACAAGATATTGTCGTCTGGCTGCCACCATAACACCAGATGGGGTGTCCGGTTCCAGCCTTGGCCAATCAAGGCCAGACGCCATTGTTCATACTCCGTTCACGGATAAGCGGTCATTCCGGGTGAGTCGGTCAAGCCTCATCCGGCTTCCATCCCCGTGATCCCCGCTATCCACAGGCTTGCCGCGGCGAGTCTCCCTCCCGCGGGTTGCCGCGGGCGATCCGGCTGCGCATCCTTCCGCGGGCATCGAGGGAGGATGGCATGCGGAGAAGACGGGGGCTGGCGGCCCTGGCGCTGCTGGCGGCGGCGCCGGGCCTTGCCCTGGCCCAGGGGGCCGGAGTCAGCCTGTTCAAGGTGATCGGGCCGCGGGACGAGGTGACGATCGGGCTGACCGAGGCGGAGCTGGCGCGGCTCGGCAGCGGACCCGCGGTGGAGCGAATCGCCCGGGCGCTGGTCGCCGAGGGGCAGATCACCGCTTGGCGCTATGCGGTCGGGCGGGCGCCGGATGGAGGGACGCGATTCGCGGCGACCGGGCAGGTGGCGATCCTCCGCAGCGAGAGCCTCAGGATCGAGCCCTATGCGGCCTCGCTGCCGGTGGCGCCGCCGCCGAGTTAGGCGGTTGCCGTTCGCCCTGGCTCACGGAAGCCGCTCCAGCCTGGCGTTCGAACCGGCAACCTTCTATCAGGCGGGGCACCGACGCGAGTTTGCCCCAGTGCAATCCCCGGCCGGATGGGGCCACCCGACCAGGGTGGCCGCTCGCCCGGACAACAGGCTGCGGCGCGGTCCGCGAGCCGGGCGAACGGGAGGCGCCATATGGCCCGATCCTGGGGTCGTCCGGATCGTCGCCTGCTTGTGCGCGGAGCCTGCAGGTTAGCCAACGAGCCTCCCGGGCGGGACGCCCGGCTCAGCACGGATCTGGGTGGGGTGGCGGCCGGCGGGGCTGGCCGAGCCTGCCTTCTCGCAGGGCCGCAGGCCGGATCAGCCGGCGTCCTTCGCGGTGACGGCGCTGAACCAGCCGGCATAGGGCGTGTTCGCCACCATGCGCCTGTTGTAGTCCGGGGCGCCGTCCTCCCACCAGGGCGGCCCGCGCTCGCCGAGCGCCCGCTTCGCCGCATCGACGCTCGCCCGCGCGGCACGGAGCGCATCGGCATCGCCCTTCGCGTCGCGGACGGCCCGGCGCGCGGTCATCAGCTCATGCACGAGCCGCTCGCGCTCGCCTGGGTGGAGCGCCGGGTTGCTCAGCCGCCACAGCCGTCCGCGCATGACGAAGTAGCGCCCGTCTGGCGTGCGGAGGATGCCGGGGCCTGCTGCATCATGCGTCATCGCGGCAGGGCCCGATCGCGCGAAGGGGACTGCGGAGGTCGCGCATGCCATGGTTCTCCCCGGGCGCCCGCATCGCCCGCGGCATGGGGCGGGATGCGGCGGGCCGGGCCCGCTTCGCGCCGGCGGACCGTCGCCTCGGTTCCCACCATAGCCGCCATCCGCGCCCAGGCGCATCGCCCAGGGGGCGCTTCCCGGGCCTTGGCCGTTGCCTCGGCCTCGGCGCCCGACCTAGCATCGGCCATGCTCGACGTCCCGCTCCTCGCCGCGTTCTGGGCGGCATTTCTCCTCGCCCTCGTCAGCCCCGGCCCGAATTTCGCGCTGATCGCCGGGACGGCGCTGCGCGAAGGCAGGCGGCGCGCCCTCGGCACCGCCTTCGGGCTTGCCGCGGGCGAGGTGGCCTGGGCCGTCGCCGCGGTCCTCGGGGTGTCGGCGCTGGCTGCCCAGCATCCGATCTTCGCCGCCGCGCTGCGGCTCGGCGGGGGGGCGTTCCTGCTCTATCTCGGCGTCATGTCCCTGCGCGCCGCGCTGCGCGGCACGGCGGCCGGGCAGCCGCCGCCGGAGGCCGCGCCGGCCCGCACGGGCACCGGCTTCTGGCGGGGCGCGGGGCTCATGCTCCTCAACCCGAAGGCCGGCGTCTTCTGGGTGTCGCTGTCAGGCCTGTTCCTCGGCGCCGGGACGGCGCCCGGCACCGCGGCGGTTGCGGTCGCGGGCGCCGTGCTGCTCTCGATCCTCTGGCACGGCGCCCTGGCCTGGATGCTCTCGGCCGCCGCCATCGCCGCCGTGTTCCGGCGCACCCGCCGCCTGCTCGACGGCCTCTTCGGCGTGGTGCTGACGGCGCTCGGCCTCCGGATGATGGCGTCGAACTGAGCAATCCCGCGGCGGGGCCGGATCACGCCGGGCCGGCTCCTCCAGTCGGGGGGGATGGTCACGGCGGCGGCTCGGCGCCCACCTGGTCGACGATGCGGCGGTAATGCTCCGGCCGCCTATGGGCGGCGAAGTTGAACATCTTCTCCTTGCCCTGGCAGCAGAGGTCGAGGTCGCAATCGGCGACCAGCAGCTCGTCGCCCAGCGTCTTCGCCTGCGCCCGCAGCACCCCGTTCGGGTCGATGATGCAGGACCCGCCGATGAGGCCGGAGCCGTCCTCGTTGCCCGCCTTGGCCACGGAGACCGCCCAGGTCGCGTTCATATAGGCATTGGCCTGCACGGCGAGGGTGGAGTGGAAGGTGCGGATCTCCTCGTTCTCGGTCCGGCCGCCATTCGGGTCGTAGGCGGCGGAGTTGTAGCCCATCACCATCAGCTCCACGCCCTGCAGGCCGTAGACGCGCCAGGCCTCCGGCCAGCGGCGGTCGTTGCAGACCAGCATGCCCATCGCCGGCGCGCCCCAGCCGGCCGGGCCGCGGAAGGCGGGGAAGCCGAGGTCGCCATACTCGAAATAGCGCTTCTCGAGCTGCTGGAACCGGTCGCCCGCGCGCGGCTCCACCGAGCCCGGCAGGTGCACCTTGCGGTACTTGGCCAGCACCGCCCCGTCCGGCCCGGTGGTGACGGCGCTGTTGAAGCGCCGCCCCTCCGGCGTCAGCTCGGCATAGCCGAGATACATCCCCGTGCCGAGCGCCCGCGCCCGGTCGAAGAGCGGCTGCACCTGCGGGTTCGGCATGGCGCGCTCGAAATAGCCGTCGAGCTCCGCCCCCTCCAGCAGCCAGCGCGGGAAGAAGGTGGTGAAGGCGAGCTCGGGGAAGACGACGAGCTGCGCGCCCTCCCGCGCGGCGCCCTCCAGCAGCGCGATCATGCGGGCGAGGATGGCCTCGCGGCTGTCGGCCCGCTGGTTGGGGCCCATCTGCGCGGCGGCGAGGCGAAGGATGCGGGACATGGCTCAATCCACCCTGGCGCCGGTGGCGCGCACGATCGGCACCCACCGGTCGATTTCGGAGGCGATGAAGGCACGGGTCCGCTCCGGCGTCATCCCCTCCGGGATGGTGTTGCCGAGGCCGGTGAGGCGGTCCCGCACCGCGGGCTCGCGCAGCGCCTCGGCGATCTGCTCGTAGAGGAACTGGCGGATCGGGCCGGGGGTGCCGAGCGTCGCCGACCAGGGCGTCCAGGTCGTCGCCTGGTAGGCGGGCAGGCCGGCCTCGGCGCTGGTCGGCAGATCCGGCGCGAGCGGGGAGCGCCCGGGCGTGGCGATGACGAGGCCGCGCACCGTCGCCGCCTTGAGCGGCTCGGCGAGGAAGGAGATGGTGTCGGCCTGGAAGGCGGTGCGCCCGGCGGCGAGGTCGGCGAAGGCGGCCGCCGAGCCGCGATAGGGCACGTGCTGCGCCTCGACGCCGAGCAGCTGCACCAGCATGGCGCCGGCGATGTGCCCGGTGGTGCCGTTGCCGGAGGAGCCGTAGTCGTAGCGCCCGGGATTGGCCCGCAGCAGCGCGGCGAATTCCGCCAGCGTCCGCACCGGCAGCGAGGGATGTACGGCGACGGCGATGGCCGAATGGCTTGAGATGGTGATGTGGTCGGCGCCGGTCAGCGGATGGACCCGCAGGCGCTCGCCATAGAGGCCGATGTTCAGCGCATGCGAGCCGAGCGCGCCGACCAGCAGCGTGTAGCCGTCGGGCGGCGCGGCCGCGAGCGTCTCAAAGGCCACGGTGCCGCCGCCGGAGGGACGGTTCTCCACCAGGAATTGCTGGCCGAGCTGCGCGCCGAGCTGCCCGGCGACGAGGCGGGCGTTGATGTCCGCATTGCCGCCCGGGGCGAGCGCCACGATCACCCGCACGGGGCGGGACGGATAGTCGCTGCCGGGCGCCCTGGGCTGCGCCTGCGCCGTGCCGGTGGCGAGGGCCGCCAGCGCCGCCGCGATCCATCGCCGCATCATCCGATCCCGTGCTCCAGCACGCCGACGCGCTCCACCTCCAGCCGCATCCGGTCGCCGGGGCGGAGGTAGCGCGGCGGCCGGCGGAAATGGCCGGAGCCGGAGGGCGTGCCGGTGGCGATCACGTCGCCCGGCTCCAGCGTCATGTAGCGCGAGACATGGGCGATCAGCCCAGCGACGCTGGCGATCAGGTCGCGGGTATTGCCCTCCTGCACCAGCTCCCCGTTCAGCCAGCAGCGCAGGCCGAGCTGCCAGGGCTCGCCCACCTCCTCGGCGGTGACGAGCCAGGGGCCGAGCGGGCAGAAGCCGTCCAGCCCCTTGGCGAAGCTGGTCATCGGCAGCGGCTGGTCGAATTGGAGCTCGCGCGCCGAGATGTCGTTCAGCACGGTGTAGCCGGCGACATGGTCGAGCGCGGTGCCCTCGCTCACCTGCCAGGCGGCACGGCCGATGACAACGCCGAGCTCCACCTCCCAGTCCGGCTTGGCGACGGCGGGCGGGATGCGGACCACGTCGCCCGGGCCGCAGACGGAGGAACCCGGCTTCAGGAAGAGCCGCGGCGCCGCGAGGGCGGGCCCGCCGACCTCCCTCGCATGCTCAGCATAGTTGCGGCCGACGCCGATGATCTTGCCCGGCCGCAGCGGCGCGCGCAGCCTCACCGCGCTCAAGGGGCGGCGCAGCGCCGCCTGCTCCGGCCGCGCCGCGAAGGCGAGGGCGCGGGCGGCGGCGACCAGAGCGGCCTCGCCGGCGGCGAGCAGGCCGGCCATGCCGTCCGGCAGGCGCTCCGGCGGCTGGCCGGCGGCGGCGCGGGCGGCGTCGAGCGCGGGCTGCAGCGGCACCACGGCCTCGCCCAGCACGGCGCCCACCCGCGTCCCGCCCCCGTCCTCGAAGCTGGCGAGCTTCATCTCAGGCGGCCAGCGCGGCGTAGTCGAGCGTCGCCATCACCTGCACCCGCAGGATGAAGCGCGGCTCGTCGGCGGCATAGTCGGCGACGGCGTTGTGGGTGGTGCCGATATTGTCCCACATCAGCAGGTCGCCCGGCGTCCAGGCATGGCTGTGGAGGTATTTCGGCTGCGCCTGGTGGCGGAAAAGGTATTCCAGCAGCGCGTCGCTCTCGCCCGGCTCCAGCCCTTCGATCCGCACCGCGTAGCCCGGGTTGCAGTAGAGCACGCGGCGCCCGGTGATGGGGTGGATGCGGAAGACGGGCTGCGCCACCGGCGGCTTCCTCGCCCGCTGCGCCGGGGTCAGCGGGCCGCGAATGCTGCCGGGGCGCTGGCGCATCATGTCCCAGAACTTCTCGAAGTCGTGGATGGCGGCGCGGCCCTCCAGCCGCTCCACCACCTCGGCGGGCAGGTCGTCATAGGCGGCGTGCATGTTGCGGAACTGGGTGCCGCCGAGCGGCCTTCCGTCGCGCTGCGGCACCTCCTTCGCATGCAGCACATTGGCCAGGGCGATCTCGGTCGAATAGGACATGTCGGTGTGCCAGCCCTGGCCGGCATCGTTCAGCCCGACCGGCCTGCCCTCGGCATCCCGGCGGTTCGAGAGGATCATCACCTCCGGATGGCCTGGGGCATGGAACAGGTTGGCGACGTTCACCTCGAGCGTGCCGAAGCGGCTGCCGAAGGCGGCGAGCTGCGGCGCATCGAGGTCCTGGCCGGGGAAGCAGAGCACCCCGTGCCGGCCGAGCGCGCGCAGCAGCGTGCGGCGCGCCTCGGCCGGCAATGGCTGCGCCAGGTCGACATCCTCCACCCGGGCGCCGAGTGCGGCGTCGTTCGGTGTGATCCGCATGGTCACGCCCTCCCTCGCCGCACAGCGTCGGGCGGCCGGGCGCCGCCGTCAACCGCCCCGTCAGCGGTAGGGGATGGCGTACATCAGCCCGCCGCCGTTCCACAGCCCGTTCAGGCCGCGCTGCAGCCTGAGCGGGCTGCCGGCGCCGACATTGCGCTCGAAGATCTCGCCGTAATTGCCGACCGCCTTGATGGCGTTCAGCATCCAGCGGTTGTCGAGCCCGAGGCGGGAGCCGAATTCGCCGCTGGTGCCGAGCAGCCGCTGCGCCACCGGGTTCGCCCCGCGGGCCTGCTCCTCGGCATTGGCCGCCGTCACGCCCTGCTCTTCGGCCTCGACCAGGCCGTAATGCACCCAGGCGACGATGTTGGACCACTGGTCGTCGCCGTTGCGGGTATAGGGGCCGAGCGGCTCCTTCGAGATGGTCTCGGCCAGCATCATGTAGTCGGCCGGGTTGGGCGCGACGCTGACGGCGGCGGCGAGCGCCGAGGCATCCTGCGTCATCGCGTCGCACCGGCCGGCGAAGAAGGCGGTGTACATCGTGTCCGGCCGCTCGAAGACCACCGGCTGGAAGCGGATGTTCCACGCCCGCGCCGTGTCGCCGAGCGTCACCTCATGCGTCGTGCCCTGGGCGACGCAGACCGTCGCGCCGTTGAGGTCGGCGACCTTGGCGACGCCCGCGTCGCGCCGCACGGCGAAGCCCTGGCCGTCGTAGAAATTCACCGGCCCGATATGCAGGCCGATCGAGGCGTCGCGCAGGAAGGTCTGGGTGGAGTTGCGCAGCAGCACGTCGATCTCGCCGGATTGCAGCGCAGTGAAGCGGTTCTGCGCGGTGAGCGGCACGAAGCGCACCTTGGCCGCGTCGCCTAGCACGGCGGCGGCGATGGCGCGGCAGTAGTCGACATCGAGGCCGCGGTAGCTGCCCTGGCTGTCCGGCGCGGAGAAGCCGGTGAAGCCGGTCGAGACGCCGCAGGCAAGGATGCCGCGCTGCTTCACCGTGTCGAGCGTGGCGGCCCCGGCGGCCGGGGCGAGGCCGTGCGCGCCGGCCAGGATGGCGGCGGCCAGCAGGAAAGGCTTCATGGTCGGGTCGTCCTCCAACTCCGCGGCCGGTGCGGCGCCGCCCCATGATCGGGTCGGTTGCCGCCGGGCATGCGCCCCCGGCCGCCATGGGAAGCAACACGGGCTTCATCTGCGGTCAACCGGCCGCCCTGCCTCGCGGCGCGCCCCGGCGTCAGCCCGCGAGCGGAACCCAGGCCGCATCGCGCCGGCTGGACTCCACCGCCGCCGCGATGAAGCGCATGCCGCGCACCCCCTCCGCCAGGCCCGGCACGAGCAGCGCGGCAGGGTCCGGCGCGCGATGCTCCAGCCGGGCGGTGACCTGCTCGGCGAGGTCGCGGTAGAGCTGGGCGAAGGCCTCGAGATAGCCTTCGGGATGGCCGCCCGGGATGCGGCTGGCATTCCCCGCCGCCGGCGATGCCGCCGGCCCGCCGCGCCGCAGCAGCCGCGGCGCCTCGCCGAGCGGGGCATGGACCAGCCCTTCCGGCTCCTCCTGCGCCCAGGCGAGGCTGCCGCGCTCGCCATAGAGCCTGAGCCGCAGCCCGTTCTCATGGCCGAGCGCGACCTGGGAGGACCACAGCATCCCCCGCGCGCCGCCCGCGAACCGCAGCAGCATCCGCGCATCGTCGTCCAGCCGCCTTCCGGGGACGAAGCTGGTCAGCTCCGCCGCCAGGCTCTCGCAGGCGAGGCCGGAGACGAATTCCGCCAGGTTGAAGGCATGGGTGCCGATGTCGCCGATGCTGCCGCCGGCGCCGGAGCGCGCCGGGTCGGTGCGCCAGGCGGCCTGCTTCTGCCCCGTCTCCTCGAGCGGCGTGGCGAGCCAGCCCTGCGGATACTCCGCCTGCACCACGCGGATGGCGCCGATCTCGCCGGCCGCCACCATCTCCCGCGCCTGCCGGACCATCGGGTAGCCGGTGTAGTTGTGCGTCAGGCCGAGGACGATGCCGGACTGCCGCACCACCTGCTCCAGCACCAGCGCATCCTCGAGGCTGTGGGTCAGCGGCTTGTCGCAGATCACATGGATGCCGCGTTCGGCGAAGGCGCGGACGGGCGCGGCATGCATGTGGTTCGGCGTGACGATGGCGACGACGTCGATGCCGTCCTCGCGCGCCGCTTCGCGCTCCGCCATTGCCGCGAAATCGGCATAGGCGCGGTCGGGCGCGATGTGCAGCGCCGCCGCGCTTTCCCGCGCCCGGTCCGCATCGGCGGAGAGTGCGCCCGCCACCAGTTCGTAACGGTCGTCGAGCCGTGCGGCGATGCGGTGCACCGCGCCGATGAAGGCGCCCTGCCCGCCGCCCACCATGCCGAGGCGCAGTCGCCGCGCCATCTCAGCCGAGCCCGAGCAGGCGGCGGTTGGTCGCCGCATCGGCGCCGCTCGCCGCGAAATCGTCGAAGGCCCGCGCCGCCACCTGGATGATGTGCCGGGCGATGAAGGGCGCCCCTTCCGCCGCGCCCTGCTCGCTGTCCTTGATGCAGCACTCCCATTCCAGCACCGCCCAGCCGTCGAAGCCGTATTGCGAGAGCTTCGAGAAGACGGCGCCGAAATCCACCTGCCCGTCGCCGAGCGAGCGGAACCGCCCGGCCCGCTGCGCCCAGGGCTGGAAGCCGCCATAGACGCCCCCCCGCCCGTTCGGCCGGAACTCCGCGTCCTTCGCGTGGAACATGCGGATGCGCGGGTGGTAGATGTCGAGATAGGCGAGGTAGTCGAGCTGCTGAAGAACGAAGTGGCTCGGGTCGTAGAGGATGTTGCAGCGCGGATGCCCGCCGAGCCGTTCGAGGAACATCTCGAAGGTCACGCCGTCATGCAGGTCCTCGCCGGGATGGATCTCGTAGCAGAGGTCGACGCCCGCCTCCTCGAAGGCGTCGAGGATCGGCCGCCAGCGCCGCGCCAGCTCGTCGAAGGCCTCCTCCACCAGCCCGGCCGGCCGCTGCGGCCAGGGATAGACGAAGGGCCAGGCCAGCGCGCCGGAGAAGGTGCCATGGGCCGCAAGGCCGAGGTTGCGCGAAGCCTTCGCCGCCAGCCGCAGCTGCCGCACCGCCCAGTCCTGCCGCGCCTGCGGCTTGCCCCGCAGCTCCGGCGGAGCGAAGCCGTCGAAGGCGAGGTCGTAGGCGGGGTGCACGGCGACGAGCTGGCCCTGCAGGTGGCTCGTCAGCTCGGTGAGCTCCACCCCGGCCTCGCTGAGCGTGCCGCGGAGCTCGTCGCAGTAGTCGCGGCTCTCCGCGGCCTTCTCGAGGTCGATCAGCCGCGCATCCCAGCTCGGGACCTGCACGCCCTTGTAGCCATGCCCCGCCGCCCAGCGCGCGAGGCTGGGCAGGCTGTCATAGGGCGCCGCATCGCCGGCAAACTGGGCGAGGAAGACCGCCGGACCCCTGACCGTGCGCATCATCAGAAGGGCGAGTCCGGGACGTAGAAGTCCTTCGCATTCTCCCGCGTGATCAGTACCGAGGGGATGATCGTGGTCGGCGGCAGCCGCTCGCCCTTCAGCCGCGCCTCGGCGGTGAGCCTGATGGCGTCGTACATGAATTTCGGCGAGTAGGAGACATTGGCCTGGATGCGCGGGTCGCTGCCGTCCATCAGCGTCTTGATCATCCCCTTCGCCCCAGCCCCGCCGAAGACCAGCCTGATGTCCGTCCGCTTCGCCTGGTCGATGGCGCGCAGCACGCCGACCGCCATGTCGTCATCCGCCGCCCAGACGGCGTCGATCTGGCGGAAGCGCGTCAGGTAGTCCTGCATCACGCGGAAGGCGTCGTCGCGGTTCCAATTGGCGTAGCGGGCATCGAGCAGCTTGATGTCCGGATGGCCCTTGAGGACGGCGTTGAAGGCGTCTATCCGCTCGTTGTCGAGCGTCGTGGCTATGCCACGGAGCGCCACGACATTGCCACGCCCGTCGAGCGCCTTGGCGATGTACTCCGCCGGCACGCGGCCGAAGGCGGTGTTGTCGCCGGCGACATAGGCATCCTGCGCCGCCGTGTCGGTCAGGCCGCGGTCCACCACCGTGACGTAGACGCCGCGCCCCTTCACCTGCGCCACCGGCCGCGTCAGCGCGCCCGACTCAAAGGGGAAGATCACCAGCGTGTTGATCCGGTTGGCGGTGACCAGGTCCTGCAGCTGGTTCGCCTGCTCGCCTGCATTGGCGGCGGTCTTGACGGTGACCTTGAGGTCGCGGTGCGCTGCCTCGAGATCCGCCTTCGCCTTGTTCGCCCACCACACGATGGCGGCGGTGAAGCTGTGCGTCGCGGTCGGGATGGCGACGCCGAGATTGACCGTCCCCTGCGCCCGCGCGAGGCCCGGCGCGGCGAGCACTGCTGCGGCGCCGGCGAGCAGGCGCCGGCCGATGAGCATGGACATGGGGCCGTTTTTCTCCCGTCTCTGGTTGGCGCCAGTTGAGCATCGCCCGCGGCGCCGCATCAAGGCCCGCGTCAGCGCCGGCGCTGCAGGAAGGCGACCGCGATGATGACAAGTCCTTGCACCGCCGCATTGAGATAGACGGAGATGATGCTGGTGAGGTTCAGGATGTTGCCGATCACCGAGAGCAGCACCGCCCCCACCACCGTGCCGAGCACGCTGCCCGAGCCGCCCTTCAGCGCCGTGCCGCCGACGATCACCGCCGCGATCGCCTCCAGCTCCCAGAGCAGGCCGGTGGTCGGCGAGGCGGAGCCGAGGCGCGGCACGTAGAGGAGGGTTGCGATGCCGACGCAGGCGCCGAGCAGCCCGTAGGTGATCAGCTTCACCCGGTCGACATCGACTGCCGCATAGCGCGCCACCTGCTCGTTGGAGCCGATGGCCTGCACGTAGCGCCCATAGGCCGTGCGGTTCAGCACCAGCCCGCCGAGCAGCGCCACCACGGCGAAGACCCAGATCGGCACCGGGATGCCGAGCAGCGCGGCGTAGTAGACCGGGCTGTAGGCATCGGCCAGGTCGTTGTCGAGCATGATGGCGCCGCCATCCGACAGCCAGGTCAGCACGGCGCGGAAGATGCCGAGCGTCCCCAGCGTTACGATGAAGGGCTCGATCGAGCCCCGCGTGATCAGCATCCCGTGGATGAGGCCGAAGGCCGCGCCCAGCACCACCGCGAAGCCCATGCCGGTGGCGACCGCCACGACCGGCCCGAAGCCCTGCGCGCCGAGCGCGTTCATCACCAGGATGACGGCGCCCGCGATCAGCGCCGCCATCGACCCGACCGAGAGGTCGATCCCGCCCGAGATGATGACGAAGCCCATCCCCACCGCGATGATGCCGATGAAGGCGGTGCGCGTCAGCACGTTCATCGCATTGCCGAGCGAGAGGAAGTCCGGGTTCAGCAGCGCGCCGGCGATGCAGAGCAGCACCAGCCCGAGGATCGGGCCGAGTCCGGCGAGCCGCAGCCTAATGGCGTGTTCCCGTTGCATGGGCGATGAGTTCCTCCTCGGTCAGCCGGCCGAGGCCGATATCCGCAACGGCCCGCCCGCCGCGCATCACGACGACGCGATGGCACAGCCCGACTAGCTCGATCAGCTCCGAGGAGATGACGATCACCCCCCGCCCCTCGCGCGCCAACCGCTGGATGAGCAGGTAGATGTCCCGCTTGGCGCCGATGTCGACGCCCCGCGTCGGCTCGTCCAGCACGACGACCCTGGGCGCCGGGTGCAGCACCTTGGCGAGCGCCAGCTTCTGCTGGTTGCCGCCCGAGAGCGAGGCCGCGCGCACCGCCGTCGAGCCGGTGCGGATGCCGAAATCGGCGACGGCGGCCTCCAGCGCCCGCCCCTCCGCCGCGCGGTCGAGCCAGGGCGCGGCGTAGCGCCGCAGCGCCATCAGGGTGAGGTTCTCGCGAAGGCCGAGCGCGACATGCAGCCCCTTCCCCTTGCGGTCCTCGCTCAGATAGGTGAGGCCCTGGTCCGCCGCCTCGCGCGGGCTGCGGATGCGCAAGGGCCGCCCCTCGAGCGTCACCGCCTCGGCGCTCCCCGGCCGCAGGCCGAGCAGCCCCTCGAACAGCTCCGTCCGCCCCGCGCCCACCAGCCCGGCGAAGCCGAGGATCTCGCCCGCTCGCAGCTCGAAGGAGACATCCTCGGCCCAGCCCGGCACCGTCAGCCCGCGCACCGCGAGCAGCGCCGCGCCCCCCGGCGCCGGATCGCGCGGCGGGAAGAGGTCGCACATCTCCCGCCCGACCATCAGGCTCGCCATCTCCTGCCGCGTCACCGCCTGCGTCGGGCGGCGGGCGACGAAGCGGCCGTCGCGCATCACCACCACCTCGTCGGTGACGCGCTCCACCTCATCGAGCTTGTGCGAGATATAGAGCAGCGTCACGCCCTCCGCCTTCAGCCGCGCCATCAGCGTGAACAGCGCCTCGGTCTCGCCCGGCGTCAGCGTTGCGGTCGGCTCGTCCATCACCAGCAGGCGCGCCTGCCGCGCCAGGGCGCGCGCGATCTCGACGAGCTGCTTCTCGGCGACGATCAGGCGGCGCACCGGCGTATCCGGGTCGCGCCGCAGCCCAACCAGGCCGAGCACGCGCCCCGCCTCGGCCCGCATCGCCCGCTCGTCCAGCCACCAGCCGCGCCGCAGCTCATGGCCGAGGAAGATGTTCTGCGCGATGGTGAGATCCTCGGCCAGGTTGAACTCCTGGTGGATCAGCACGATGCCGGCATCCTCCGCCTCGCGCGAGCTGCGGAAGCGCCGCGGCACGCCGTCCAGCAGGATTCCGCCGCCGGTCGGCTGCTCGTAGCCGCCAAGGATCTTCATCAGCGTCGACTTGCCGGCGCCGTTCTCGCCGAGGAGCCCGTAGACCCGCCCCGGCGCCAGCTCGAAGCTGACGCCGTGCAGCACGCGGACCGGGCCGAATTCCTTCACCACCTCGTCGAACCGGACCGCGACGCTCATCCCACTCCCCAGCCCCTGCCGGCGGAGGCTGCCACAGGGCCGGGCCGCTTCGGAAGTCCCCCTGCCCCGTCCACCTAGGCCGCACGCTGCCCTCCTCCGGGTTCGGGCGCAGCGGATGGGGTTCATTACACGGCGTGGGCTCGCCCTACCGCGTCAGGACCGGGCGGTGACGAGCGCCGCCATGTTGCGCATCCGCATCGCGCCGTCGCCGACGGGGGAGCCACCGGCCGGTCCACATGAGCGGCCTGCGCCGCGCCGGCGGCCAGACGTCATCGACCTGCAACCTTTCTCCGCTATCTTCCACCCGGACAGCGGAGCGAGACGGATGCCGGACCGGGAAGCGGCTGCGCGGCCCTGGCTGCAGGCGGAGCTCGAGGATGATTTCGACGAGGAGCTGGAGCAGGAGATCGACGACCGGCGCCTGCCGGAGGAGGTCCGCCGCCTGCTGCAGGCCCGCCATGTCCGCACCATCGACCGCGGCCTCTATTTCCGCGAGCTGCTGCGCCTGCAGGGCGAGCCGGTGAAGCTGCAGGACTGGGTCGCGCACCGGGGGCTGAAGGTCGTCGTGCTCTTCGAGGGGCGCGACTGCGCCGGCAAGGGCGGCGTCATCAAGCGCATTACCCAGCGCACCACCCCGGCATCTGCCGCGTCGTCGCCCTCCCCGCGCCGTCGGACCGCGAGCGGACGCAATGGTACATCCAGCGCTACCTCGCGCACCTGCCGGCCGCCGGCGAGATCGTGCTGTTCGACCGCAGCTGCTACGACCGCGCCGGCGTCGAGTGCGTCATGGGCTTCGCCAGCGAGGCGCAGGTGGAGGATTTCTTCCGCGACGTCCCGGAATTCGAGCGGATGCTGGTCCGCTCCGGCATCGTCCTGGTAAAGTACTGGTTCTCCATCTCCGACCAGGAGCAGCAGCTTCGCTTCCTCATGCGCATCCACGACCCCGTCAAGCAGTGGAAGCTCTCGCCGATGGACCTGCAGTCCCGCATCCGCCGGGAGCAGTACACCAAGGCGAAGGAGGAGATGTTCGAGCACACCACCATCCCGGAGGCGCCCTGGATCATCGTCGAAGGCAACGACAAGAAGCGGGCCCGGCTGAACTGCATCGTCGGCCTCCTCTCCCGCATCCCCTACGAGGAGGTGCCGACCCAGCCGGTGACCTTGCCCGAGCGCGTCTTCGACGCGCATTACGGGCGACGCACGCTGCCGCCGGAGCTCTACGTCCCCGACCGCTACTGACCTTGCGGCACGCCTGGCTCGCCGCCATTGTCGCGCTGCCGCCGCTTGTCGCCGCCATGCCGGCCGCGGCGCAGCGCGGCGTCGCCGGCCCGATCCAGAACCGCAACATCGATGCGCTGATCGAGGGCGCCGAGGAGGCGCTCGCCCGGCTCGAGGCGCTGGGCTGGCTCCTGCGCGGCCAGATGACCAACACCATCCAGGCGCATCCCCGCTTCCGCTCGCCCTACCGCGGCGAGAACAGCCTCTCCCCCAAACCCGACAGCACGGCGATGCAGACGATCGACATCGTGCTCGGCCGCCGGCTCTGGCCAGGGGCGGAGGTCATTGCCGTGCCCTCGCCGACGCGCGGCTTCGGCTTCTCCGACAACCACGGCCTCGGCGGGCTGAGCAACACCGAGAGCTTCCACGGCGGCACACGCAACTGGGACTGGAACATCACCCGCCTCTTCCTGCGCCAGACCATCGACCTCTCCTTCGACACCTTCGGCGCGGACGACGACCCGATGCGCTTCGCAGGCCCCCTCGCGCGCGAGCGCATCACCGTCACCGCCGGCAAGCTCGCGGTCTGGGACTTCTTCGACAACAACCGCTATGCGCATGAGCCGCGCACCCAATTCCTCAACTACGCGCTGGTCGGCGCCGGCGCCGTCGACTATGCGAGCGACCCGGCCGGCTATACCCATGGCGCCGTGCTGGAATGGGAGAACGGCCGCTGGGCCACGCGGCTCGGCGGCTTCCAGGTAACCCGCAGCCAGGGCGGCGACCAGCTCGACGAGCGCATCGGCCGCGGCTGGCAGCTGCTCGCCGAGGTCGACCGCTTCTGGGTCATCGGCCGCTTTCCCGGCGCGCTGCGGCTGCTGGCCGGCATCTCGCGCAGCCGCTCGGCCCGCTACGGCGACCTGACGCGCGCGCTCCGCGCCGGCGAGGAGAACACCGACCGCCTGCGCGCCTACCGCACAAAGGCGATGCTGGCGCTGAACTGGGAGCAGCAATTCACCGAGACGCTCGGCGCCTTCGCCCGCCTGGGCTGGAATGACGGACGCTCGCAGAACATCATGTTCACCGAGATGGACTGGTCGGTCTCCGGCGGTATCGCGCTCAACGGCTGGCGCTGGGAGCGCGCCGGGGACACCATCGGCCTCGCCATGAATGTCGGCGGTCTGCACGCGCCGCAGCGCCGCTTCCTCGCCGCCGGCGGTATCGGCTTCATCCTGGGCGACGGCCGCCTGAACTATGCCCCCGAGATCGTGGCCGAGACCTATTACGACGCGAGCCTTGGCCCCGGCCTCAATGCCGCGCTCGACCTCCAGCTCATCATGAACCCGGGCTTCAACGCCGATCGCGGTCCGGTCCCGATCGCCACCCTTCGCCTGCGCGCCGCCTTTTGAAGCGGCGTCCGTGCGGACGGGGATTGCGTCAGAAGAGACCGGCGCTGGACGGCTGGGTTCGAAGGCATGACTCCGCCTCGAAGACAAAGGCCGCGAGCATGTCCGCACATGTCCTAGAGCAGCATGCCAAGGCCGGAGGCGATGAGCAGCAGGTTCACGCAGGCCGCGAATTGCAGGTCGCTCAGCCGCCGGAAGACGGCGAGGCCGCAAAGGGTGCCGAGCAGCGCCGCCGGCACGTAGGACAGTATCGCGGGATCGAGCCCGGCGCCGCCCTCGGCCGCCACGAGCTGCAAGGCCAGCAGGGTCACCACCTGCATCACCAGGATGAAGGGCTGGTACAGCCCGCGTTGCCGCCGCTTGTCCCAGCCGAGCCGGGCGCACCACATGGTAACCAGGGCGCCGGGGAATCCGGCCAGCCCGCCGGTGACGCCTCCGAGCATGCCGATGACGGTGTCGCCCGCGAGGCTCTCCGCCTGCGGCTTCGCCAGGCCTGGCCGCAGCAGCATCCACAGGCCGTAGGCGAGCAGCAGCCCGCCGATCGTCCGCATATAGACGGCACGATCCAGATGCGTCAGCAGGCCGAGCCCGATCGGCAGCCCGACGAAGCCGCCGAGCAGGAAGCACGGCAGCCGCCCCCAGGCGATGTCCCGCCTCAGGGTCCAGACGGTCACCGCCTGGATGGCGATGCTGCACGTCACCATGACCTGCACGACCCGCACAGGATCCTCGATCATGTTGAAGAGGAAGGCGCCGCAGATGGCCGAGAAGGCGAAGCCGACGATGCTCGAAAGCGCCGCGGCCGTCAGCACCACGAGCAGCCCCGGCGCTTCCGCATGCGGCAGCTGCAGGAGGCCGAGCAGCGCGCCATAGGCGGGCAGCACCGCGGCGCTTCCGCCCAGCAGCATGGCGGGATAGCCCGCCTGCCGCCAAAAGGCGGCCGTGGCCGGGACGGGCTCGAGGACGCGGGTCAGCGCCGCCATCACCGCAGGCTCGCGGCGAAGAAGCCAGCCATCTGCACTGCGGAGATCGCCGCGAGCGCCGGCTCGGCCGCGCGTCCGGGCCAGGGCAGCGGCGAGCGCACCTCCAGCCCCTGCCGCGGTCGGTCCCAGGCACGGGCGGCGCCGCGGACGGCGATGCGACGGACGCTTGCTCCCGGAATCACCAGCCGCGCCTGCAGTCCCGGCGCAAAGACGGCTTCGACCACCGGCACCGCCTGCGCCGGGCCGGCCGGCCTAGCCCATCCGACGGTGCATACCGCCCGCACCGAGCGTCCCAACCGGCCGCGCATGCCGATCTCCCTTGCCATCCGCCGAACAAGCTGCAGTGGCCGGACCGGAAAATGCGCATGAAAAGGCCGACAAGCACGTCGCCAACCCGTGATGCGCATACCAGCATGCGGTACGGCGCTCGGATGGCTCGACTCGGGATTGCATGGGCAGGTCCGCCGGCCGGCGGAACATCCGCTGGCCGGCGGCGTTGCCTCCGATCGAGACAGCAAGGGGAAGGCCCATGGCCATCGTCGCCGACAGCAGCCAATGGACCGGCGAGTACGACCACACGCCCCAGTCCGGTCCGGTCGTCTGGGGTGAGTTCGAGGACCGTTCCGCGCTCGACAGCGCCGCGGCGAAGCTTCAGGCGGAGGAGTGGTTCCGCGCTCTCCAGTCCCGCTGCGCGCCGCAGGCGGAGCGCCCGGCCGACAACGACCAAGTCATCACGCCGGACGAGAACCCGAAGGGCACCGATGCCCGCAACCTGCGGCAGAATTTCGTCGGCACCGCCACCGCATCGACCTCGATGCTGGCGGCTGGCATCGTCATCGCCACCGGTGGCGCGGCGCTCCCTGCCGTTGCGGCCGCGGCAGCGGCCGGGGCCGCGACGCTTGCAGTGGGCGAGACGGCCGGCGCCGCGGCGAGCCCGTCGGATTCGGGCCGGCGACCGGATGAGGTGGTGAAGGCGGAAGGCCCCTCCCTCGGCATCCGGGCCGGAACCGAGGAGGAGAAGGCCGAAGCCCAGCGCTTCCTGCAAAGCCAGGGCGCCCGCCGCGTCTGGGTGCAGGACCAGCAGGCGGCGTGACAGCGGCGAAGGCGAGGCCCGTCCGGGCCTCGCCGGGATGCGCTACAGCGGCTTGAGGTTCGCCGCCGCGGCCTTGCCGCGCTCCATCACCACCTCGTAGCTGATCTTCTGGTTCTCATTGAGCCCCTGGAGACCAGCCTTCTGCACAGCGGTGATGTGGACGAAAACGTCCTTGCCGCCATCCTGCGGAACGATGAAGCCGAAGCCCTTGGTGGCGTTGAACCATTTCACGGTGCCGATCGCCATGCGACGCGCCCTCCCCTTGCATGAGGCACGGGTGACGATCACCCGTGCGAAACCGCCAGGCTTGATCGCTTGAGGGCAGCCGGAGGGCTCCGGGACGGCACGGCAAGGCGGGCCAAGGACAGCTGGCACGTCAAGTGGACACGGATCGACAGGTTGAAGTCAACGATCACGCACACGCGTTGTCGTGAGGGATTCGCAGCGGGAAAGGCCGTCTAGCGAGACGAAAAAAGGGGCGGGCCCTGCGGCCCGCCCCCTCTCTCCGATCAGGCTTGCGGCCTGGATCAGAAGTCCATGTCGCCCATGCCGCCCATGCCGCCGCCCGGGGGGCCGCCGGCCGGCGCCTTGCGCTCCGGACGCTCGGCCACCATCGCTTCGGTGGTGATCAGCAGCGAAGCGACCGAGGCCGCATCCTGCAGCGCCGTGCGCACGACCTTGGTCGGGTCGATGATGCCGGCGGCGACGAGGTCCTTGTACTCGTCCTTCTGGGCGTCGTAGCCGTAGGCGTAGGTGTCGGTGCGCAGCACCTCGCCCGCCACGACCGCGCCGTCCTTGCCGGCATTCTCGGCGATCTGCTTCGCCGGCGCCTGGATGGCGCGACGGACGATCTCGATGCCGACCTGCTCGTCGTTGTTCAGGCCCTTCAGGTGGCCGAGGTTGGTCGAGGCGCGCAGCAGCGCCACGCCGCCACCCGGCACGATGCCTTCCTGAACCGCGGCGCGGGTCGCATGCAGCGCGTCGTCGACGCGGTCCTTGCGCTCCTTCACCTCGACCTCGGTCGAGCCGCCGACGCGGATGACGGCGACGCCGCCGGCCAGCTTCGCCAGGCGCTCCTGCAGCTTCTCGCGGTCGTAGTCCGAGGTGGTCTCCTCGATCTGCGCCTTGATCTGCTCCACGCGGCCGGTGATCGCGGACTTCTCGCCAGCGCCGTCGACGATCGTGGTGTTCTCCTTCTCGATGCGGACCATCTTGGCCTTGCCGAGCTGGGCCAGCGTCACGCTCTCGAGCTTGATGCCGAGATCTTCGGAGATCACCTCACCGCCGGTCAGGATGGCGATGTCCTCGAGCATCGCCTTGCGGCGATCGCCGAAGCCCGGCGCCTTCACGGCCGCGACCTTCAGGCCGCCGCGCAGCTTGTTGACGACCAGGGTGGCGAGCGCCTCGCCCTCGACATCCTCGGCGACGATGATGAGCGGACGGCCGGACTGAACAACCGCCTCGAGCAGCGGCAGCATCGGCTGCAACTGGCTGAGCTTCTTCTCGAAGATCAGCAGGTAGGGGTTCTCCATCTCGACGATCATCTTCTCCGCATTCGTGATGAAATACGGGGAGACGTAGCCGCGGTCGAACTGCATGCCCTCGACGACGTCGAGCTCGGTCTGGATGCCCTTGGCCTCCTCGACCGTGATGACACCCTCGTTGCCGACCTTCTCCATGGCCTGGGCGATCATCTCGCCGATCTCGGTCTCGCCGTTGGCGGAGATCGAGCCGACCTGCGCCACCTCGGCCGAGGTCGAGATCTTCTTGGTCTTGGCCTCGAGCTCGCCGACGACGGAGGCGACGGCCTTGTCGATACCGCGCTTCAGGTCCATCGGGTTCATGCCGGCGGCGACGGCCTTGGCGCCCTCGCGGATGATGGACTGGGCCAGCACGGTCGCGGTGGTGGTGCCGTCACCGGCGATGTCGTTGGTCTTCGAGGCCACTTCGCGCACCATCTGCGCGCCCATGTTCTCGAACTTGTCGGCCAGCTCGATCTCCTTGGCGACGGTCACGCCGTCCTTGGTGATCCGCGGGGCGCCGAAGCTCTTGTCGAGCACGACGTTGCGGCCCTTGGGGCCGAGCGTCACCTTCACGGCGTCGGCCAGGATGTCCACGCCGCGCAGCATGCGGTCGCGCGCATTGGCGCCGAACTTAACGTCCTTCGCAGCCATGTATGTACCTCATTGGTTCGGCGTCCGATCGCTGCCAGGGCGGTCTGCCCCGGCGCGGTCCCGTCCGCCATTGTTGACGACGAGTGAGAGGCGCGTGAGCGGGTGGCTCAGGCGGCCTTGGCGACGGCAGGGTTGTCGAGGATGCCCATGATGTCGGACTCCTTCATGATGAGGAGCTCCTCGCCATCGAGCTTCACCTCGGTGCCCGACCACTTGCCGAACAGGATGCGGTCGCCCGCCTTCACGTCGAGGGCGCGCAGCTCGCCCTTGTCGTTCAGCGTGCCAGAGCCGACGGCGATCACCTCGCCTTCCTGCGGCTTCTCCTTGGCGGTGTCGGGGATGATGATGCCGCCGCGGGTCTTCTCCTCGGCCGTCACGCGACGGACGAGAACGCGGTCATGCAGGGGACGGAAGCTCATATGCGGTCCTCTCCTGGCCTATTCTCAAGGAATGGGTCCCCCCGCCGGGAGGCGCCAGCGGGACCGCTAGCACTCGCCCCGGAGGAGTGCCAGCCATCTAGGGCAGGCTTGCGTGGCCGTCAAGAGATTTGCAGCACTCTCGGAATGCGAGTGCCAACCCACTGAAATCCAACAATTTTGTTGCAACCCACCCGGAAAGACGTGGCAAGCTTCGCGTTGCATGAGTGGAGGAAAACGCCGGCCGCAACGGCTGGCACCGACCAGAAGGAACGCTTTGCGTGCTGCACAGCCTCGAACGCTTCGTCCGCATCCCCGACTGGCGGCTCACCACCGCCGAGATCCTCTACCACATGCCGGACCACCCCAGCGTGCTGCAGACCTTCGTCTGGCAGAAGGTCGACTGCGCCCCCGCCTTCCCCGAGCTCTCCCGCTTCCTCGACTTCTGGCGGCGCGAGATTGAGGGGCCGCTCTACTCGGTCCGCGTCGCCTCCGCCGCGCTGACCCGCCCGGCCGAGCTCCGCTTCGCCAACGGGCAATTCGTCCTGCACTGAGCCCAGGCGGGCGGCGCTACTCCTCCAGCGCCCGCCCCGCCCGGTGCCGCCTGAGCAGGGCGAAGCCGATCGCCACCGACCCCACCAGCAGCACGGCCGAGAGCCCGAGCTGCCAGGCCCCGTCCACCCGCACGCCCTTACCGAGCAGGGCGAAGACCACCGTCTGCGGCAGGTAGCCGATCGCCGAGGCGGCGAGGAAGGGAAGCAGCGCGATCCCCGCCATCCCCGCCAGCAGGTTCAGCGCCAGGTTGTTGCCGAGCGGCAGCAGCCGGAGCGCCAGAGTGGCATCGAAGGGGCTTGCCGCCAGCAGGTCCCGCAGCGGCCGGAGCCGCCGGCCGAATCGCCCGGCCAGCCTGCGCTCCGCCCAGCCGCGCCCGACCAGCCGCGCCCAGAGGAAGGAGAGCGCGCAGCCCAGCAGCTGCGCCAGCAGCGCCAGCCCCGTGCCCATCACCGCGCCGAAGGCATAGCCGCCGAGGAAGGCGACGCCCTGCCGCGGGATGCCCACCGCCGTCGCCGCCATCCCGACCAGGAGGAATATCCCCTCCCCCCAAAGCCCCTGCCCACGGATGGTGCGGTCCACCCATTCCGTCCCGAGCAGCCCGCCGAACGCCCGGAGCAGCAGCCCCGCCGCCGCCAGCCCCGCCGCCAGCACCAGCAGCTTGGCAACGGCCCTCGCCCGCTCGCTCACTCCTCCACCACGGGACGGGAGCCGCGCCGCTGCAGCCAGGCGACGCCCAGTAGGTCGAAGATGGACACCGCCAGCCGGTCCAGCGTCCCGTAATTCGACTGCCCCCTGACCCGTGGCCGGTGGTTCACCGGCTCGCTCACCACCCGCCCGCCCTGGCGCAGCACCAGGGCCGGCAGGAAGCGGTGCATGTGGTCGAAATGCGGCAGCTCGAGGAAGAGCGCGCGCGGAAACACCTTCAGCCCGCACCCCGTATCCGGCGTCGCATCGCCCAGTAACTGGGCGCGGATGCGGTTGGCGATGCGGCTGGAGCGCCGCTTCACCCAGCTGTCCCGCCGCGTCACCCGATGCCCGGCGACCATCACCGGCCCTGGCTCGGCCTGCATCTCCCCTTGGGCCCGCGCCAGCAGCCGGGGGATGTCCGCCGGGTCGTTCTGCCCGTCGCCGTCGAGGGTGGCGATCCAACCGCCCCGCGCCGCCTTCACCCCGGTGATCACGGCCGCCGACTGCCCGCAGCTCGCCCGGTGCCGGAGATGCCGGAGCGGCGCCCCCCGCGCCGCCTCGCGCAGCGCCGCCGCCGTCGCATCGGTCGAGCCGTCGTCGACATAGACGATCTCATGCGCCATCCCGGCTAGCGCCGCCTCGATCTCGGCGACCAGTGGGGCGATGTTGGGCGCCTCGTTCCGCACCGGGATCACGACCGAGATCAGGGGGGGCTTGGCCGAGGCCGCCAGAGAGGAACCGGCGGGGGCACCGGCCGCATCGGGAGCGGTCTGCATCGCGCCGCTGCGGTAGCAGCCGCGCGGGCGCGCCGCAAGCCGCACCGATTGTTCCGCCGGGGCGGCGTTCCATTGGTGTCCTTGGCGACCTGCCGCACTATACTAAGAGGATGCCTTTCGATGCACCCTCCGCGCGCCCGGTCCGCAGCCGGACGTCCCCCCGCGCCGTCGGCCTCTGGCTGCTCGGCGTGGCCGCCATGGTCTGGGTCATGGTCGCCCTCGGCGGCGCCACCCGCCTCACCGGCTCAGGCCTCTCCATCATGGAATGGGCGCCGCTCTCCGGCACCCTGCCGCCGCTCTCCGACGCCGAGTGGCAGCGCCTCTACGACCTCTACCGCACCATCCCGCAATACCAGCTCGTCAACCAGGGTTTCGGGATCGAGGGCTTCAAGCAGATCTTCTGGCTGGAATGGGCGCACCGGCTCTGGGGCCGGCTGATCGGCCTCGCCTATGCCCTGCCGCTCGCCTGGTTCTGGCTGCGCGGCCGCATCCCGGCCGGCTACAAGGGGCGCCTGCTGCTGCTGCTGGTGCTCGGCGGCCTGCAGGGCGCGGTCGGCTGGTTCATGGTCGCCTCCGGCTTCGAGGCGGACCGCACCGCGGTCTCTCCCTACCGGCTGGTGGTGCATCTGAGCTTAGCGCTGGGCCTCTTCGCGGCGCTGACCTGGACCGGGCTCGGCCTGCTGCGCCCCCGCCCCGCCGAGGCGCTGCCGGCCGCCGGCAGCATCCGCCGCCAGGCCAAGGCGGCGGCCTGGCTGCTGGCCGCGGCGATGCTCGCCGGCGGCTTCGTCGCCGGCAACCGCGCCGGGCTCGACTACAACACCTTCCCGCTGATGGAGGGCCGGCTGGTGCCTCCGGGCTACTGGCGGCTCGATGGCGTCTGGGCGAACCTGACGCTGAATGTTGCGGCGGTGCAGTTCAACCACCGCCTGCTGGCGAGCCTGGCGGCGCTGGCCGCCCTCGGTGCCGCCTTCGCCGGCTGGCGCCGCCTGCCGCCCGGCTTCGCCCGCCGCGCCTGCCTCGGCCTCGGCGGGGCGGTGCTGCTGCAATATGCGCTCGGGGTCGCCACCCTGCTGCATGCCGTGCCGGTCTGGCTCGGCACGCTGCACCAAGCGACGGCCGTCCTGGTGCTGACCACGGCGCTGCTCGCGCTGCACGGCCTCCGGGGCCCGGGGAGACGGCCATGATCGAAGGGGATGCCGCCGTCGCGCCGGGGCTCGACCACTGCGCCATGCTGCAGCTGATGCTCGACAGCATGCGCCACGGCATCGCCCTGTTCGACGCGGAGCACCGGCTGGTGGCGGCGAACCACCTGGCCCGCCACCTCGGCGCCATCCCCGGCGACAGCATCCCGCTCGGCATGTCCTTCCTGGCGATCGTCGAGACGCAGGCCGCCGCCGGCGAGTTCGGCGATGCCGAGGCGACGGCGCGGCAGGTCGCCGCCGCCCGCTGCCTCGACCGGACCGTCCCGAGCCGCTATGTCCGCATCCGCCCCGACGGCACCGTGCTGGAAGTCGCCTCCGACCCGACGCCGGATGGCGGCTACATCGTCACCTACAGCGACATCACCGCCCGCACCCAGGCCGAGCAATCGGCCAGCGACCGCGCCGCCATGCTGACCGCAGCGCTCGATTCCATGCAGCATGGCTGCCTGATTTACGGGCCGGACGACACCCTGCTCGCCGTCAACGCCCTTGCCGCGACCTGCGCCGGCCTGCCGCCGGAGGAGCTGGTCCCCGGCCGCTCCCGCGCCGAGCTCATCCGCCTGCAGCACGCCCGCGGCGCCTTCGGCAGCGGAGAGGCCGCCGCGGCGGAGCGCGACCGCCTGATCCACCGCCCGCAGGGGCGCTACAGCGAGTTCGTCCGCACCGCCCCGGACGGCCGCGTCATCAAGGTCGCCTCCAACCCGATCGGCCCGAACGGCGCCGGTGGCCATGTGGTCACCTATACCGACGTCACCCCCCTCGCCCAGGCCGAGGCCGCCTCGCGCGCCCGCGCCGAGCTCCTGCAGACCATGCAGGAGACTATGCGGCACGGCATCGTCCTGTTCGGCCCCGACCGGCGGCTGATCGCCGCCAACGACATGGCCGCCGAGCTCGCAGGCCTGTGCCCAGCGGACATGCGCCCCGGCACGGCCATCGGCGAGATCGCCACCCTGCCGCTCGCCCACGGCCTGTTCGGCGCGGGGCCGGAGGCTGCGCCCTCTGGCGCGCAGGACCCCCGCGAGCCGCATCTCGTCCGCCGCCGCCTGGCCGATGGCCGCATCGTCGATGCGCGCTCCGACCCGACGCCGGATGGCGGCTTCGTCATGACCCTGACCGACGTCACCCCGCTGATCGAGGCGGAGCGCGCGGCCGAGGCCCGCGCCGCCACGCTGCAGGCGATGCTCGACAACATGCGCCACGCGATCACCCTGTTCGATGCGTCGGGCCGGGTCGTCGCCACCAACCCGCTCATGCACCAGCTCGCCGGCCTCCCCGCCGGGATGCTGGCGCCCGGCCGGCACATCGACGAGCTCGTCCGCGCCCAGCGCGAGGCCGATCCCGTGGGCGATGCGACGCTCGACGCGCCGCACGCCGCCGACCGCTCGCAGCCGCTGCGCCACGTCCGGACCTCGCATGACGGCCGCGTGCTCGACGTCGCCTCGGACCCGATGCCCGATGGCGGCTTCGTCGTCACCATCACCGACGTCACCGCCCTCGCCCGCGCCGAGGCCGAGCTGCGCCAGCGCGCCGAGCTGCAGGCGGCGATGCTGCAGGCGATCCGCCACGGCATCGCCCTCTACGACGCCGAGCACCGGCTGATCGCGGTGAACCGCATCTTCAGCGGGCCGGGCAGCCGCCCCTTTCCCGAAGGAAGCGCGCCGTTGCCGCCGGGGACGTCGATGGTCGACATCCTCCGCCGCCAGGCCCGGCTCGGTGGCCTCGGCCCCGACCCCGAGCGGGAGATCGAGCGGCTGCTCGCGCTCGACCGCCGGCAGCCGCACCGCTACATGCGCCGCACCAGCGACGGGCGGCTGCTCGAGATTCATTCGGACCCGATGCCCGACGGCGGCTTCGCCGTCACCTTCTCCGACGTTACCGCCCTTGCCGCGGCCGAGGCGGAGGCCGAATCCCGGGCCGCCATGTTCCGCGCCGCGCTCGAGAACATGCGGCACGGCTTCATGCTCTTCGGTCCGGACCGGCGGCTCCGTGCCTCCAACCGCCTCGCCATCGAGATCGGCGGCGCCACCGCGGAGGAGGTGGTGACCGGCATCCTGCTCGACGACCAGGTCCGCATGCAGCATGCGCGCGGCATGTTCGGCGCGCCGCCGGAGGCCGACGACGTCCTTGCCATGCTGATCGCGGTTGACCGCAGCAAGCCCTCGCGCCGGACCCGCAGGATGGCCGACGGCAGGGTGGTCGAGGCCTTCAGCGACCCGACGCCGGATGGCGGCTTCGTCGTCACCTTCACCGACATCACCGCCCGCGCCGCGGCCGAGGCGGAGGCCAGCCGCCGCGCCGATGCCCTGCAGGTGACGCTCGACAGCATGCGCCACGGGATCGCCCTCTACGGGCCGGACCGCCGCCTGGTGCTGGCCAACCGCCTGGCCGGCCCGAACCACGGGCTGCCGGGCCTGCCGGAGCGCACCGGCCAGCTCTTCGACGACATCCTGCGCGAGCAGCACGCCTTCGGCTTCTTCGGCGCCGAGCCGGAAGCCAGTCGCCTGCTGGCCGAGGCGCTGGCCAAGGACCGCTCCCGCCCCGGCCGCCTGCAGCGCCGCCTCCCCGACGGGCGGGTGCTCGACATCGCCAGCAACCCGACGCCCGATGGCGGCTTCGTCGTCACCCATTCCGACGTGACCGCGCTGGAGGCAGCCAAGGCCGAGGCCTCGGAGCGCGCCGCCACGCTGCAGCTCATGCTCGACAACATCCGGCACGGCATCTCCTATTTCGGCCCGGACCGCCGGCTGATCGCCTTCAACCGCCTGGCCGAGGACCTGGCCAGCGAGGAGGGGCGCGTGCCGCTGCGGCCCGGTGCCTCGCTCGAGGAGCTGGTCGCGCTCATCGCCGGGACGGGCACCTACGGCGATGCCGGGCAGGCCGTGGCCGCGGCGCGCCTCGGCCTCGACCGCAGCAAGCCGCACCGCTACCTGCGCCGTAGCGGCGATCGGCTGATCGAGGTGTCCTCCAACCCGGCGCCCGATGGCGGCTTCGTCGTCACCCATTCCGACGTGACCGACCTGCTGGAGGCCCAGGCGGCCGCGGCCGACCGCACCGCCCAGCTCCAGGTGATGATGGACAGCATGCGGCACGGCATCGCCCTCTTCGACCGGGAGCACCGGCTGGTGACGGCCAATCTGCTGGCCGCCACGCTCAACGGCTTCGACCCGGCGGTGTTCGAGCCGGGGCGGAGCTTCGCCGAGGTGATCGCCGCCGTCGCCGCCGCCGGCCTGCTCGGGCCGAGGACGGTGGAGGAGGTGGTCGCCGACGACTACGGCGAGCCGCGGCGCTTCGTCCGCCGGGGGCCGGACGACCGGGTGCTCGAGGTCACCACCAACCCGACGCCGGCGGGCGGCTTCGTCACCACCTATACCGACATCACCGCCCTGACCCGCGCCGAGGCCGCGGCGCGCGAGCGGGCCGGGGTGCTGCAGGTGATGCTCGAGAACACCCGCCACGGCATCTGCTACTTCGGCCCGGATCGCCGGGTGATCGCCGCCAATGCGCTTGCCGTCGAGTTCGGCGGCTACTCGCCCGGCGCCCTCCGCCCCGGCCGCAGCCTCGAGGAGCTGATCGCAGACCAGCTCGCCCGCGAGATGGGCGGCGAGACCGCCATGCTGGCGGCGCGGGTCGCCCTCGAGATGGACCGCAGCCGGCCCTCCCGCTACACCCGCCCGTCCGGGGACGGCCGGATCATCGAGGTCACCTCCGACCCGACGCCGGGGGACGGCTTCGTCGTCACCACCGCTGACATCACCCCACTGGTGCGTGCGGAGGAGGAGGCGCGCAACCGCGCCGCCATCCTCCAGGCCATGCTCGACAACAGCCGCCAGGGCATCGTCCTATTCGACATGGAGGGCCGAGTCGTCGCCGCCAACGGCATCGCTGCCTCGCTCAACGGCCTGCCGCCCGAGGCCATCTGTCCCGGCCAGCCGATCCGGACGCTGATCCGGATGCAGGCGGAGAACGGGTACCTCGACGCCACGTCCTTCGCCGCCTCGCTGGAGATGGTGCCCGAGGACAGGCCCTGGCCGGTACCGTCCATCTTCCGCCGGACGCTCGGCGGGCGGATGGTCGAGATCACGACGGACAGCGTCGGCGGGGTCGGCTACATCCGCAGCTACCGCGACATCACCGACGAGCTCCGCTCCCGCGCCGAGCTGGAGCGCGCCCGCGACGCGGCCGAGGCGGCGAACCGCGCCAAGTCCCGCTTCCTCGCCACCATGAGCCATGAGCTGCGCACGCCGCTCAACGCCGTCATCGGCTTCTCCGAGGCCTATCTGGTCGACAGCGACCCGGCCCGCCGCCTCGACTACGTGCAGTCGATCCACGAGGCCGGGCGGCACCTGCTCTCGCTGATCGACGACATCCTCGACGTCACCCGCTCGGAGACCACGGGCTTCCAGATCACCGAGGGCCAGGTGGCGGTGCTGCCGCTGGCCGAGGGTGCGGTGCAGATGATGCAGGCTACCGCGGCGACGGCCGGCGTCACCCTCGGCGCCGCCCTGCCCTCGCGGCTGCCCTTGCTCCGCGCCGACGAGCTCCGCCTGCGCCAGGTCCTGCTCAACCTGCTTGCCAATGCGGTGAAATTCACCCCCTCGGGCGGCTCCGTCACCCTCGGCGCCGAGATCGTGCCGGAGGGCGACCTGGTGCTGCGGGTCGCCGATACCGGCATCGGCATCGCCCCGGGCGACATCTCGCGCGCCTTCGAGCCCTTCACCCAGCTCGATTCGTCCCTGTCGAGGCGCTTCCCCGGCTCCGGCCTCGGCCTATATCTGTCGCGGGCGCTGGCCGAGGCGCAGGGGGCGACCCTCACCTTGGACAGCACGCCCGGCCAGGGCACCACCGCCCTGCTGCGCTTCCCGAAAGACCGCCTCCTGGCCGAACTGGCCGCCTGAACGGAGCCCCCATATGCCGCTCGACACGCCGCTTTCGGTCACCGATCGCCTGTTCTTCGCCGAGGAAGGCCTCGACCGCGCCGCCGCCGAGCGCCTGGTCCGCGAGGCGCTGGCCGGCGCCGACGATGGCGAGCTCTTCCTCGAATACCGCGAGAGCGAGGGCATCTCGCTCGATGATGGCCGCATCCGCTCGGCGAGCTTCGACGCGACCCGCGGCTTCGGCCTGCGCGCCGTCGCCGGCGAGGCGGCGGGCTATGCCCATTCCGGCGAGATGTTGGAAGCCGCGCTGAAGCGCGCCGCGGAGACGGTCGGCGCCGTCCGCCACGGCCATTCCGGCACGCTCGACCTCGCCCCGCGTGCGACTAATGCCCGGCTCTATGCCGACGGCAACCCGCTGGCGCTGATGGATTTCGGCGCCAAGACCGCGCTCCTCGGCGAGATCGACGCCTTCGCCCGCGGGCGGGACCCCCGCGTCGCGCAGGTGATGGCCTCCATCTCCGGCGAGTGGCAGGCGGTGCAAATCATCCGCGCCGACGGCACCCGCGTCGCCGATATCCGCCCGCTCGTCCGCCTGAACGTCGCGGTCGTGGTCGAGCAGGACGGGCGGCGGGAGACCGGCAGCCACGGGCTCGGCGGCCGCTTCGACTACGCTCGCATCCTGGCCGCCCCGGTCTGGCAGGCCGCCGTCGACGAGGCGCTGCGCCAGGCCCTCGTCAACCTCGACAGCATCCCGGCCCCGGCCGGCGAGATGGAGGTGGTGCTCGGCCCCGGCTGGCCGGGGATCCTGCTGCACGAGGCGATCGGGCATGGGCTCGAGGGCGACTTCAACCGCAAGAAGACCTCGGCCTTCGCCGGGCTGCTCGGCCAGCGCATCGCGGCCCCGGGCGTCACGGTCATCGATGACGGCACCATGCCGGACCGGCGCGGCAGCCTCACCGTCGACGACGAGGGCACGCCCTCCAACCGTACCGTGCTGATCGAGGACGGCATCCTCACGGGCTTCCTGCAGGACCGGCAGAATGCCCGGCTGATGGGCGTCGCCTCCACCGGCAACGGCCGCCGGCAGAGCTATGCCCATATCCCGATGCCGCGCATGACCAACACGGTGATGCTGGGCGGCGAGCACCCGCCGGAGGAGATCCTCCGCAGCGTCAAGCGGGGCCTCTATGCGGTGAATTTCGGCGGCGGCCAAGTCGACATCACCAGCGGGAAATTCGTCTTCAGCGCCTCCGAGGCCTATCTGGTCGAGGACGGCAAGATCGGCGCCCCGGTGAAGGGCGCGACGCTGATCGGCAACGGGCCGGACAGCCTCACCAAGGTGGCGATGGTCGGCAACGACATGGCGCTCGACCCGGGCATCGGCACCTGCGGCAAGCAGGGCCAGGGCGTCCCGGTCGGCGTCGGCCAGCCGACGCTGAAGCTCTCGGGCCTCACCGTCGGCGGCACCGCGGTATGACCATCCGCCAGGCCCGGCCCGAGGAGGCGCCGGTCCTGGCGGCCATCGTCGAACGGGCCTATGGCCCCTGGGTCGCCGTCATCGGCCGCCGCCCCATGCCGATGGAGGACGACTACGCGGCCCGCATCGCCGCCGGCGAGGCCTGGGTGCTGGAGGAGGTGGGCGCATCCGTCGCGCTCGTCGTCATCGAGCACCATCCGGACCACCTGATGCTCGACAACATCGCCGTCGACCCTGGCCGCCAGGGCCGAGGTGACGGGCGGGCGCTGCTCGATTTCGTCGAGGCCGAGGCGGCGCGGCGCGGCCTGCCGGAGGTGCGGCTCTACACCCATGTCCTGATGGAGCGGAACATCGCCCTCTACGCCCGGCGCGGCTATGCCGAGACCGGGCGCGAGGTGCAGAAGGGCTTCAGCCGCGTCTTCATGGCGAAGAAGGTCAGCGATTCCGCCGCCACAGCTCCTCGCTGAGCAGCGCCGCGAAGCCGATCCAGGCAGCATAGGGCACCGCCATCCAGGCCGCAGGGGGGTCGACCTTGCGCGCCGCATCGACATAGGCAACGGCATTGGCGACCGTCGCCCCCGCCTCCAGCGTCGCCGCGCCGAGCTGCCGGCGCCCGAAGCCGAGCCAGAGCCAGACGGCATCGAGCACCTGGATCCCGAACCAATGCGCCAGCGCCCGCTCCCGCGCCGGGCCGCGCGGCGCCGTCCAGATGCGGAGGCCCGACAGGGTCAACAGCGCATAGAGTGGTCCCCAAATGGCGAAGGCCGGGTCGGGCGGGTTGAAGGGCGGCTTCTCCAGCCGCTCATAGTCGCGCCGGATGCGCCCATGCACCGGCGAGGGCGAATACCTCGCCGAGACCAGCGCCGAGGCCAACACCGCCCCGCCCGTCACCAGCAGGCCGAGGCCGATATCCCGCTCGCGCCCGCCCCGCGGCACCGCCGCCTGCCGTATCAGCGACCCGTCCATCGCCCGTGCCTCCATCCTGTCGGAGGGGAAACCGGGGGATGCGCCGCCGGTTCCGCAGGATCAGGGGCCCCGGCGCGCCAGCCAGGCCTCGGCCCGCGCGACGCAATCGAGCAGCAGGGCCGCGGGGGCATAGGCCTCGTTCAGCCGCCCGGCCTGCCGGGCGGGTTCGTCGGGACAGCGACGCGTCAGGCGGCTGCGCACCACCTCGCGGAAGGCCGACTGCAGCCGGACGGCGGGAAGGGCCTCAGAGCTCGGCATGCAGCAGCGCCCGCGCTGCGTCGCTGTCCCAGGCGCGATCGTAGAGATGCAGCAGCCGGTCCGCCTGGGTCAGGCCGCTGTCCACGATCTCCTCGAGCGGGCCGAGATAGACCTCCTCGCCGAGCCCCCGCGCGCGCAGCCCGTCGCGGGCGATGGCGAGCACGTCGCGCGCCACATCCTGCACGCGCCGGCCGCGGATGCCGGTCGAAAGCGCCTCGCGCGGCACCGCCGCCCGCAGCGCGCGGATCTCCTCGAGCGACCAGTCGCGGATCAGCGCCGCGGCTGCCTTCAGCGCCGCATCGTCGTAGAGCAGCCCGACCCAGAACGCGGGCTGCGCCACGATCATCGCCGGGCTGCCGACATCGGAGCCGCGCATCTCGAGGAAGCGCTTCAGCCGCACATCGGTGAAGGCGGTCGTGACGTGGTCGGCGAAGTCGCCGATCGTCGCCCGCTCGCCGGGCAGGATGCCGAGCCGCCCGTCGAGGAAGTCGCGGAAGCTGGCGCCGGCCGCATCCAGCCAGCGCCCCTCGCGCATGACGAAATACATCGGCACGTCGAGCAGCCAGTCGGCGAAGCGCTCGAAGCCGAAGCCCTGCTCGAAGACGACGCCGGGGATGCCGGTGCGCGCACCGTCCGTATCCGTCCAGACCTGCGCGCGCATGCTGCGGAAGCCGTTCGGCCGCCCCTCGGTGAAGGGCGAGTTGGCGAAGAGCGCCGTCGCCACCGGCTGCAGCGCCAGCGAGACGCGCAGCTTCTCGACCATGTCGGCCTCGTCGCCATAGTCGAGATTGGCCTGCACCGTGCAGGTGCGCTGCATCATGTCGAGGCCGAGGCTGCCCACCGTCGGCATGTAGCGCCGCATGATGGCGTAGCGGCCCTTGGGCATCCAGGGCTGCTGGTCCCGGCTGTGGGTCGGGTGGAAGCCGAGGGCGGCGAAGCCGACCTCCATCGGCCCGGCGACCTGGTGCACCTCCCGGAGATGCGCCTCGAGCTCCAGATGCGTCGCATGCAGGTCGGCCTGCAGGCCGCCCGACAGCTCCAGCTGCCCGGCCGGCTCCAGGCTGATCGAGGCGCCGCCGCGCTTCAGCCCGATCGGCTTGCCGTCGTCGAGGATCGGCGTCCAGCCGAGCGCCGCCAGCCCCTCGAGGATCGCGCGGATCCCGGCCTCACCCTCATAGGCGGGGGTGGCGTAGCCGTTGCGGTGGAAGCCGAATTTCTCGTGCTCCGTCCCCACCGTCCACGCACTGCGCGGCTTGCTGCCGGCGGCGAACCATTCGGCCAGCTGGCGCCGGTCGGTGATGGGCGTCAGATCCGCTTCGCCAGGATTGGACATCCTCGCCTTCCGTCATGTCCCGGCCCGGGCGGAGTTGCCCAATGCCCTGTCGCCAATGGTGATCGGCTGGTCGTCCCAATCGCCTGCCAACGCCTGGAGAAGCGCGAGCCCCGCGACCGCCGCCGTCTCCGCCCGCAGGATGCGAGGGCCGAGGCTGGCCGTCGAAACAAAGGCGCGCCGGGCCAGATCGTCAAGCTCCACCCGTTCGAACCCACCCTCCGGCCCGACGAGCCACGCCCAGGGGGCGTGCAACCCATGGGCGACACGACCGAGCGACGGGCTTTCCCGCCGCTCCGCCCCGACCAGCAGGGGGATTCCATCCCATGCCTCGAGCACGACCGGCAAGGGCCGTGCCGCTTCGATCCGAGGCAGGCTCAACCGCTCGCATTGCTCCGCCGCCTCCTGGGCGATGGCGGCTAACCGGCTTGTGTTCACCCGGTCCGTCACGCTCCGCCGGGTGAGCACCGGCTGGATCAGGCCGATGCCGAGCTCGGTCGCCTTCTCCACTACCCATTCCATGGCGTTGCGCTTGAGGGCAGCGACGAGCAGGCGGGTATCGGCCACCGGCGCCTGCGGCCGGAGCTGCCGCTCGGGGGCGAGGCTGCAGCGGTCCTTCCGGATGGCGGCGATCCGCCCCTCCCACTCCCCGTCCCGGCCGTTGAAAAGCAGCACGGCATCGCCGGGGGCCCGCCGCATGACGCTGCCGAGGTAATGCGCCTGGCCCGGGGTGGCGGGCACCTCGCGCCCGGCCTCGAGCGGTTGGTCGAGATAAAGCCGCGGGATGGACATGGCGCCGTTTCGCTGGAACAGAGGGCGCATGCAAGGCTTCACCGACATCGCGGCAGGAGGCTGGGTCGCGCGCCTGCCGCAGGGCTGGCGGCCCTATGCGCTGCTCGCCCGGTTCGACCGGCCGATCGGCTCCTGGCTGCTGCTCCTGCCGGGCTTCTGGGCCTTCGCGCTCGCCGCGCCGGGCTGGGCGGAGGGACTGCGCCTCGCCCTGCTCTTCGGCATCGGCGCGGTCGCCATGCGCGGCGCCGGCTGCGTGGTGAACGACCTCTGGGACCGCGACATCGACCGGAAGGTCGAGCGCACGCGCGGCCGGCCGCTCGCCGCCGGGACGGTGACGCCCTTCCAGGCGCTGCTCTTCCTGGCCGCGCTCTGCTGCATCGGCCTCGCGGTGCTGCTGCAGCTGAACGGCACGGCGATCCTGCTCGGGGTCTGCTCGCTGCTGCCGATCTTGCTCTATCCGCTCGCCAAGCGGGTGACGAACTGGCCGCAGGCGATGCTCGGCCTCACCTTCTCCTGGGCGGCACCGGAGGGCATCGCCGCCGCGACCGGCCAGGTGGATGCGGTGGCGCTGATCCTCTGGGCCGCGGCCTTCTGCTGGATTCTCGGCTACGACACGATCTACGCCCATCAGGACCGCGAGGACGACGCGATGGTCGGCATCGGCAGCACCGCGCTGCGCTGGGGCGAGCGGACGCGGCCCTTCCTCGCCGCCTGCTACGGCGCGATGCTCGCCCTGCTGGCGCTGGCCGGCTGGGCCGGCGGGCTCGGCTGGCTCTACCTCCCCGCGCTGCTGCTGCCGGCGGCGCTGCTGGCGCGGCAGGTGGTACGGCTCGACATCCATGACCCGGCGCTCTGCCTCCGCCTCTTCCAGTCGAACCGGGAGGCCGGGCTGGCCGTGGCGCTCGCCTTCCTGATCGGCCGGCTGTGAGCGGCGCCGAGGCCTTCCTCCGCGCCCATACCGCCATCGCCGCCCCGGCCCTGGTGCCGGAGATCCGCCTCCACCTCGCCACCGAGATCACGCCGATCTGGCAGGCGACGGAGGCCTGGCTGGCCCGTGAGGGGATCGAGCCGCCCTTCTGGGCCTTCGCCTGGCCGGGCAGCCAGGCCATGGCGCGGCTGATCCTCGACGCGCCGGGCCATGCCGCCGGCCGCCGCGTGCTGGACTTCGCCGCCGGCTGCGGCCTCGCCGCCATCGCCGCGGCTCGGGCAGGCGCCACCTTGGTCGAGGCGGCGGAGATCGACCCGCTCGCCACCGCCTCCATCCGCCTGAACGCGGCATTGAACGGCGCCGCAGTCACGCCGCTCGAGGGCGACGTGGTCGGCGCGCATTGCCGCTGGGACCTCATCCTCGCCGGCGACGTCTGCTACGAGGCGCCGATGACGGCGCATATCCTCCCCTGGCTCCGCGCCATGGCGGCGGCGGGGGCGGAAGTCTGGCTGGCCGATCCGGGCCGCGCCTATGTGCCGCGCGAAGGGCTAGCCGAGCTCGCCCGCTTCGCCGTGCCGGTGACGCGGGAGCTAGAGGACCGCGACAGGCGAGAGGTGACGGTCTCCCGCCTGCTGCCCTGATCCCGCCATGGACCAGGCGCAGCCTGCATCGATGACACGCCTCCTTGTCGTCCTCCTGTTCCTCGCCACCGGCGCCGCCGCGCAGACCGAGCGCTTCTACGACGCGCAGGGCCGGAGCACGGGCCGGGCCGAGACCAGCGGCGGCACCACCCGCTTCTACGATTCGCAGGGACGCAGCACCGGGCGCGCCGAGACGCGGGACGGCACCACCCGCTTCTACGACGCGACGGGACGCAGCGCGGGCCGGACCGAGAACGGCCGCAGCTACGATGCCATGGGCCGCTCCTCCGGCCGGGCCGAGGCCAGCGGCAGCACCACCCGCTTCTACGATGCGCAGGGGCGCAGCGCCGGCCGGATCGAGGATCGCGGCGGCAGCGCCCGGGCCTATGACGCGCAGGGCCGCTCTACCGGCCGGGTCGAGCGGCGGTAGCCGCCTCGAGGAACCGGATCAGCGCCGCCCGTTCCGCCGGGTCGCCCAGCCGCTGCACCGGCATCGTCGTCCCCGGCGTCACCACATCCGGCCCGCGGGCGAAGAGGTCCGCCACCGTCTCCGGCGTCCAGGTGATGTCGCCCCGCGCCAGCCGTGGCGAATAGGGATAGCCCGGCAGGCTGCCCATCCGCCGGCCGAAGATGCCGTGCAGGCTCGGCCCCGCCATCGGCGCTGCCTCGGCCGAGAGCGCATGGCAGGCGCGGCAGGCACCGAAGACCCGCGCACCCTCCGGATCGGCCCCCACCGGCAGCCTCTCTTCGGCGACCGGCGCCAGCGGGCCGAGAGGGGCGCCGCTCACCGCATCCCAACGCCGCACGACCCGGTCCTGCCCGCCGGTCCAGAGCGTCCGCCCGTCCGGGGCGAAGGCGACCGACCAGACCGGCAATCCAGGCCCCTCCAGCGTGGCGAGGAGCCGACCCTCGGCCAACGACCAGAGCGTGACGCTGCCGCCGAGCGAGGCCGCGGCCAGCCGCCCATCGCCGGCCGCCAGCGCCACCACCGGGCGGCTGCCGGCGCCGAGTTCCCGCATCGCCCCATCGGCGCCGATCAGCCGGACGACGCCATCCGCCCCACCCGCCGCCAGCCCATCGCCGGGCAGGGCGAGGAGCGCATGTTGCGGCAGGCCGAATTCGGCGAGCACCTGCCCACCTTGCCCGTTCCAGACCCGCACCGTCCCGTCATAGCCGGCGCTGGCCCATCGCCTGCCTGTCCACACGATCGCGTTGACCGGGCCCTGATGCCCTTCCAGCACCCGCGCCGTCCCATCCGCGGACCAGAGCCGCACCGTCCCGTCCCAGCCCGCGCTGCCGAGCATCCCGTCCGGCCCCGGCGCCAGCCCGGCAACAGGCGCCGCATGCCCCTCCAGCACCCGCACCGGCTCCGCCGCGCCGCCCGGCGGCCAGAGGGCGATCCGCCCATCCTCCCCCGCGCTGGCGAGGCCGCCATCCGGCAGAACAGCGAGGGCATTCACCGCCCCACCATGCCAGCGCATCACCCGCCACGCTCGGCCCCGCTCCGCATCCCAGAGGATCACCGCCTGGTCGAAACCGGCCGAGGCCAGCCCGTCCGGCAGCACGGCCAGCGCCCGCACCGGCCCGCCATGCCCGCGCAGCTCCTGCGCCCCGGCGCCGAAGCCGAGCGCCAGCAGCAACGCCGCCGCCAGCCAGAGCCTCACAGCAGGTCGGCCACCGCCGCCTGGTAGCGCCGCATGGCCGTCAGGTGATCGGCGGCGCCCCGCCCGGCGATGCGCGTGTGGTGCCGCCGCCCGAAGCTGGTGGTGAGGGTGAGGTGCGTCGCCCCCTGCGCCTTCCAATAGGCCGCCTCCTGCCGCCACTCGGCCTCGCCTCCGGCGCCGACCGAGACCCAGACCTCGAGGCCGACCGCCCCCGGGTCCCGCCCCGCCGCCTCGGTCAGGCGGCGCAGCTTGGCGAGCTCGCCCTCGACCTCCGCCCCGGGCGGATGGGCGTTCATGATCCAGCCGTCGCCGAGGCGGGCGATCCGCTCCAGCGTCTGCTCCACATGCCCACCGAACCAGACGGGGATGCGGCGATGCACCGGCAGCGGGTTGATCCCTGCATCCTCGATCCGGTGCCAGCGCCCCTCGAAGGTGACATGCGGCTCCGCCCAGAGGCGCTGCATCACCTCCACCTGCTCGGCGCTGCGCCGGCCCCGGTTGGCGAAATTCTCGTTGAGCCCGGTGAACTCCACCGGGTTCCACCCGACGCCCACGCCGAGCCGGAACCGCCCGCCGCAGAGCAGGTCGAGGCTCGCCGCCTGCTTCGCCACCAGCACCGCCTGGCGCTGGGCCAGGATCAGCACCTGGGTGGAAAATTCCGTCGTCGGCCGGCACAGCGCGGCGAGGAAGCCGAAGCAGACGAAGGGGTCGTGGAACAGGTCGGCCGAGGTGTTGCGGTTGCCCCAGCCTGGCCGGCTCGCCGCATTGACGCCGAGCACATGGTCGGCGAGGCCGAGATTGGTGTAGCCCATCGCCTCGACCTCGAGGGCGAAGTCCCGCACCACCCCCGGTTCGCCGCCGATATCGGCGAGCGGCAGCATCGCGCCCAGTCGCATCGCTCTCTCCCCACTGACATTGGGGGGATTAACGGCCAATCGGCCCGGATGGTCGAGTGGCCTTACCGGGCCGCCGCGATCGCCTTCCGCACCTCCTCGCGGATCTCGCCCATCAGCCGCGCCTTGAGCGCGCCGAATTCGGGCGTCGTCTTCATCGTCCAGTCGCGCGGATAGGGCAGCGGCACCGGCACCTCCGCCTTGATCCGCCCGGGCCGAGCCGACATCACCAGCACGCGGTTCGAGAGGAAGATCGCCTCGTCGATGTCATGGGTGACGAAGAGCACGGTCTTGCGGTCCGCCTCCCAGATCTCCAGCAGCAGCTCCTGCATCAGCTCCCGCGTCTGGTGGTCGAGGGCGCCGAAAGGCTCGTCGAGCAGCAGGATCTCCGGGTCGTTGGCCAGTGCGCGCGCCAAGGCAGTCCGCTGCTGCATTCCGCCCGAGAGCTGCCGCGGCCAGTGGTTCTCGAAGCCGCGGAGGCTGGTGCGGGCGATGAAGCGCGCCGCGACCTCCGCCTGCTGCGCCTCCGGCAGGCCGCGCTCCCGCAACCCGTAGCGGATGTTCCCCTCGACGGTGAGCCAGGGAAAGAGCGTGTAGGACTGGAAGACCATCCCCCGGTCCGGCCCGGGCGCCGTGACCGGCGCGCCATCGAGCAGCACCTGCCCGCCCGTCGGCCGGTCGAGCCCGGCGACGATGCGCAGCAAGGTCGATTTCCCGCAGCCCGAGGGCCCGAGGATGGCGACGAACTCGCCCGGTGCGACGGAAAGGTCTGTCGGCTGCAAGGCGAGCGTCGGCGCGCCCCGCCGCTGGCCAGGGAAGGTGCGCGTCACCCCCGCGATGCGCAGCGTCTTGGCCGACATCTACAGCACTGCCCAGGGAAACAGCCGCCGGTTCGCCGCCTTGAACAGCAGGTCCGTCACCAGCCCGATGATGCCGATGACGGCGATGCCGAAGATCATCTGCCCGGTATCCAGCAGCCGCTGGCTGTCCATGATCATGTGCCCGATGCCGCTGGTCGCGCCGATCAGCTCGGCGACGATCACATAGGTCCAGGCCCAGCCGAGCACGAGGCGCAGCGTCTCCGCGATCTGCGGCGCCGCCGCCGGGATGACGACGCGCCGGAGGATCGCCATCCGCCCTGAGCCGAGCGTCCGCGCCGCCTCCACCAGGTCCGGCCGTGTCGCCCCCGCCACGCCCGCCACCATGATGACGAGCTGGAAGACGCTGCCGATGACGATGACGGAGAGCTTCTGCGCCTCGCCCACCCCCGCCCAGAGGATCAGCAGCGGGATGAAGGCGGAGGCCGGCAGGTAGCGGGCGAAGGAGAGGAAGGGCTCGAAGAAGGCCTCGATCGGCTTGAAGGCCCCCATCAGCAGGCCGAGCGGCACGGCGGCGGCGGCGGCGATGAGGAAGCCCCCCACCACCCGCCAGATGGTCACCGCGATGTCGCCGAGGAAGCCGAATTCCGTCAGCAGCGACCAGCCGGCCGCCAGCGTCCTGCCGGGCGAGGCGAGGAAGAGCGGCGGCACCCAGCCGCCATAGGTCGCCACGCCCCAGGCCGCGATGAAGACGGCGAAGAAGCCGGCCCCCAGCGCGACCCGGGCGCCGGGCGAGACCGGCTTCAGCGGTTCCATCAGCCGAGGAACTGCGTGTCCAGCAGCTTCGAGAGATCGACATTGCCGCGCACGACGCCGGTCTCCTTCTGCACCTCGAGCGCCTTGCGCTGGAACTCCGGCAGGCCGGCGGCGACATAGGCCTTGTTCATCGCCTGGTCCTGCCACTCGATGTATTGCGCGCTGGCCTTGAAGGCCTCGCCGGCCTGGTTCACGCGGCGGCCCATGATCTCATAGCTGCGGTCCGGCTCCGACTTGATCATCGCCAGCGCGTCGTACCAGCTCTTCACCACCCGCCGCACCGCCTCCGGGTTCGCCTGGATGAAGGCGGGCTGAAAGGCGAGGGTGTCGACCACGCAGGGGTGCTGCACCGTCGTCGCCAGGATGCGGCCCTTGTCCTCGCCCATGGCGCGCACCTGGGAGAGATAGGGCTCATAAGTCGAGCAGGCGTCGAACTGCCCGGCGACGAAGGCCTGCGCCGCCGGCTGCGGCGCCAGCGTCGCGGTGGTGACGTCTTTGATCGAGACGCCGTTCTCCCGCATCATGTAGGCGAGGACGAAATAGGGCGTCGTCCCCGCGCCGTCGACCGCGACGGTCTTGCCCTTCAGCGCCGGCCAGCCGCCGATGCCCGGCCGCACCGCAACGCCGTCGCCGCCCTTCGAGCGGTCGAGGACCAGAACCTGCACCAGCGGCGCCGCGCTCGCCCAGAGGATCATGGTGTCGACCGTCGTCACCACGCAGTTCAGCGCACCCGACACCAGCGCCAGGTTGCGCTCCCGCTGGGGGACGAATTTGGTCTCGACCTCAAGGCCGTTCGCCTTGAACAGCCCCGCCTGCTCGGCCAGCGTCAGCGGCGCAAAGCCGGTCCAGCCGGACATGCCGATGGTGATCTTCGGGAAGCTCTGCGCGCGCAGCAGGGCGGGCGTCGCAAGCGTGGCGGCGGAGGCGGCGAGCAGGCTGCGGCGAAGCATGGGCGGGACTCTCTCCTCGGGTCGGCACGAAGCTATCGAACCGCCCCGCCGGCGCAAGGCTTTCTTGCGGCGCAGCAATCAAGCGGTGATCCCCCCATCCACATGGATCACCTGCCCCGTCACATAGCCCGCGGCCGGCGAGGCGAGGAAGGCGATGGCCGCCGCCACATCCGCCGGCTCGCCCAGGCGCCGCAGCGGGATGCGGGCGATGCGCTCCTCGAAGGCCTTGGGGTCGAGCGCGGCATGCGCCCCCGAATCTTTCTTGGTGAAGCCCGGCGCCACCGCATTCACCGTCACCCCGGGCGCCCATTCGATGGCGAGCGCCCGCACCAGCGCCTCGAGCGCCGCCTTGGCCGCGGCGGAGGCGGGGAAGAGCGGCTGCTCCAGCCGGAAGACATGGGCGACGAAGGAGGAGACGGCGATCAGCCGCGGCTCGCGCCCGCGCGCCAGATGCGGCCCCGCCGCCCGCGCCAGCCGGAGAAAGGCGAAGGCGATCGCGTCATGGCTGGCCGCGAAGGCGGCATCCGTGAGCGCCCCGGCCGACGTCCGGTCGGCGAAGCCGGCATTGGAGACGAGCACGTCGAGCCCGCCCATCCGCGCAGCCGCATCCTCCACCAGCGTCTCCGGCGCCCCGGCCTCGGCGAGGTCGGCCAGCAGCACATGCGCCTCCGCCCCGGCCGCCCGCACCGCCTCGGCGACGCGCTCCGCCCCCTCGCGGTTCCGCCGCGTATGGACGGCGATGGCCGCCCCCGGCGCCGCCAGCGCCCGGCAGGTCGCCGCGCCGATGCCGCTCGCCGCACCGGTGACCAGGTAGTGCCGCTCGGCCATGCTCCGCCTCCTCCTGCGCCCGAGCATGATGCGGCCGCCGGGGCGCTGGCGGAAGCGCCGCCGCTCCGGCGTGGTGCCGGCGGGGAGGCCATGCCAGCATCCGGCCGGCGACGAAGAACGCCTTCAACGAATCGATCACGGAGGAACATCATGAAGACCTTGTCGCGCCGGGGCATATTCGGCGCCCTGGGATGCCTCTGCGGCACCCATCTCGGGCTGCAGGCCACGCCGGTCCAGGCCCAGACCGGCTGGCTGCCCCCCGCCCCCGCCGACCGCTGCCCCAGCCGCTGGGGCCCGAACGACCGGCGCGGCGCCATGAACCTGATGACGCCGGACCGTGCCAAGCGCGCCGCCGGGCTGATCCGCACCGGCGAGATCGTGGAGCTCGGGCAGACCCTGTCGCAGCAGATGCCATTCTTCGGCACCCGCCGCTTCGACCAGCACCTGAAGCAGATGTTCATGAACCCCGAGGCCAACCGCCGCGGTTCGAACGAGGAGCTGGTGGTGGCTGAGATCGGCCAGGTCGGCACCCAGCTCGACATGTTCCCGCACCAGACCATCGGCGACGAGACCTATAACTGCGTCAAGGTGCCGGGCATCTCCTCCCGCGGCGGCTTCACCGAGATGGGCGTCGACACCGTCGGCACGATCTTCACCCGCGGCATCCTGCTGGACATCGCCGCGCTCAAGGGCGTGCCGGTGCTGGGCGACACCTACGAGATCACCGTCGCCGACATCGAGCAGGCGCAGCAGCGGCAGAACATCCGCATCGAGGAGGGCGATGCGGTCCTCTTCCACACCGGCTGGGGCACGCTCTGGGCGCGCGACAATGCGCGCTACGTGCGGTCCTGCCCGGGCATCGGCATCGCCGCGGCGCAATACGTGATCCAGCGCAACCCGATCCTGATGGGCGCCGACAACTGGCCGGTGGAGGTCGCGCCGAACCCGGACCGCAACGTCAGCCTGCCGGTGCACCAGATCGCCCTGGTCGTGAACGGCGTGCACCTCCTCGAGAACATGAAGCTCGACGTCCTCGCCCAGCGGGGACAGGGCGAATTTGCCCTGATGGTGCAGCCGCTGAAGATCAAGGGCGGCACTGGCAGCACCGTCGCCCCCAGCGCGCTGTTCTGAGCGCGGGGCCGGGGGCGGGTTGCCGGCCTGCCCCCGGCCCGGCATCCTTCGCGGCCCGATCGCTGAAGGAGAGAACGGCGTGGTGCTGACGGTGCTCGAGCCCGAGGGCCTCTATCCGGATACCATCCCCGAGCAGGAGATCCTCGGCCCCGGCGTCCGCATCATCCGCGGCCATGCCAGGTCCAGCCTCGCCGAGCTGCCCGACGCCATGCTCGCCGAGGTGGACGGGCTGATGACGCTCAGGATGTGGGTGCCGGCCGAGCAGATCGCCCGCTTCCCGAAGCTGAAGGTCATCGTCCGCATGGGCGTCGGCTATGACCGGGTGGATCGCGCCGCCGCCGCCGCGCGCGGCATCACCGTCTGCAACCTGCCCGACTACGGCACGCAGGAGGTCGCCGAATTCGCCGTCCTCCTCGCCCTCTCGCTCCGCCGCGGCCTCATCCTCTACCACGACACCCAGCGCGGGCCGGACCCGGCGCCCTGGGCGGTGATGCAGTCGCCGCTGCACCGGCGGCAGGAGGTGCAGACCTTCGGCATCCTCGGCCTCGGCCGCATCGGCTCCGCGGCGGCGCTGCGGGCCAAGGCCTTCGGCTACCGCGTCGTCTTCTACGATCCGAACCAGCCCAATGGCTGGGACCGGGCGCTCGGCATCCACCGTGTCCGCAGCATGGACGAGCTGCTCGGCCAGTCCGACGTGCTCTCCATCCACTGCCCGCTGACGCGCTCGACCCGCGGCCTGATCGGCGAGCGGGAGCTGCGCCTGCTGCCGCGGAACGCCGTGGTGGTGAACACCGCCCGCGGCCCCATCCTCGACATCGATGCGGTGGAGCGATGCCTGCGCGACGGCCAACTCGCCGGCGCCGGCCTCGACGTCATTCCGGAGGAGCCGCCGGTGGAGCCGGTTCCCTCCCTGCTCCGCGCCTACCGCGCCGGGGAGGCATGGCTGCGCGGCCGCCTCGTCATCACCCCGCATATCGCCTTCCATACGCCGGAGGCCTGGCACGACATCCGCATCAAGAGCATTGAGACGATGCGCGACGTGCTGGTCGAGGGCCGCCGCACCAACGTCATCCCGCCCGAGTCGGATTAGGCCCTGCCAGCCGCCGTCGTGCTTGAACGGCGCCGGGTCCGGCGTGCATCCTTGGAGAACCGCCCAGGGTTCCAGGGCGGACAAGGCGGAGGTGGATGCGCCATGCCGAAGCTCGATCGCCGGTCGCTTCTCGCCCTCGGGATGGCGGCATCGGCCGCTGCGCTCCTACCGTGCCGCACCCTCGCCCAGGCCCCTGCCTCCGGCTCCGCCGAGCAGCGGCTGCGGGAGCGCGGGATCGAGCTGCCGAGGTCGAACGCCCCGGTGGCCAACTACGTCCCGGCGGTGCGCACCGGGAACCTGGTCTATCTCGCCGGCACGGGCCCGTTCGGGCCCGACGGCACCTTCGCCACCGGAAAGGTCGGCAAGGACGTCTCGGTGGACGAGGCGTACCAGCATGCGCGGCTCACCGGCCTGGTGCTGCTGTCGGCGCTGCGCGGCGCGGTGGGCAGCCTCGATACCGTGGCGCGGGTGGTGAAGGTGTTCGCGATGGTGAATGCGGTGCCGGAGTTCACCGACCATCCGAAGGTGATCAACGGCTGCTCGGACCTGTTCGTGGAGGTCTTCGGCGACCGCGGGCGGCATGCGCGCTCGGCCGTCGGCATGGGCTCCCTGCCCTTCGGCATCAGCGTCGAGATCGAGGCCATCTTCGAGGTCGCCTGAGCCCGAGGCCGGCCGGCCCCGGCCCTCAGTTGCAGACCGGTATCGGGTTGCGGCCGTAGTGGACGCAGTTGGTCCCGACCGGGCTCGGCTGGGCGTATTGGCAGCCGGCCAGCAGGCCGAGCAGGAGAAGGGCAAGGCAGCGGCGCATCGGTCGGATCCCTGTAGGGACGCCATTCATGCGCCCGCGAAGGCCTCGCCGTCGCGTGAAGCTTCGGACAGCCGCCGCCAGCGCAGCAGCAGCAGCGCGGCCACAAGCCCGACCCCCGCCGCCAGCCCGAGCCAGATCCCGACCGGCCCCACCCTCGCCCAGACCGCGAGGCCGAGCCCGACCGGCATCCCAACGCCCCAGAAGCCGGCCGCCGCCATCACCATCGGCACCTGCGTGTCCTTCAGCCCCCGCAGCGCGCCGGCGGCCACCACCTGCACGCCGTCGGCGATTTGGTAGAGCCCGGCGATGGTCAGCAGGGTGACGGCGAGCGCCGCGACCTCCGCCGCCTCCGCATCCGTGGTGCCGAGGAAGGCCCAGGCGATCGACCGCGCGCCGAGCACCAGCAGCGCCGCCATCGCCAGCATGAAGCCGGCCCCGAGCCCGATCGCCACCCAGCCCGCACGGGAGGCGCCCGCGAGGTCGCCGCGCCCGACCATGACGCCGACCCGCGCCGTCGCCGCCTGGCCGATCCCCATCGGCACCATGAAGGTCAGCGCCGAGACCTGCAGCGCGATCGCATGCGCCGCGACCGCGACGGCGCCGAACCAGCCCATGGCCAGCGCCGCCGCGCTGAACACGCCGATCTCCATCAGCATCTGCCCGCTGATCGGCAGGCCGATGCGGAAGACCTCGCGCAGCCGCGGCGGGTCGATCCGCCAGAACCGCCCAAGCAGGCGGAAGCGCCGCAGCCGCCGGTCGCGGGCGATCAGCCCCAGCAGCGCCAGCAGCATCAGGAGGTCGGCCAGCGTGCTGGCGAGCCCGGCCCCGGCCACGCCCATCCCCTCCCAGCCGAAGGCGCCGAAGACCAGCAGCCAGCAGAGCGGCCCATTGGCGATGACCGCCGCCCCCGTCACCCAGAGCGCCGGCCCCGGCCTGTCCATGGCGGCGAGGAAGCCGCGCAGCACGATGAAGCCGGAGAAGGGGACCAGCCCCCACATCATGCCGCGCAGGAAGGCCCCGCCGGCGGCGGCCAGCCCCGGTTCCTGCCCGAGCACCAGCAGCACCGCCTCGCCGTACCAGAGCAGAACGAGGGAGGGGATCAGCAGGATCACCGTCGCCACCAGCGCGCTCCGCGCCCCGCGCCGCATCTCCCGCACCCAGCCGCGCGCGGCCCCGCCGCGGCGCTGGCCCATGCCGCGCGCCTGCGCCATCACCGGCGCCGCGGCGAAGCCCGTGCCGAGCGCCGGCGCCATCATCAGCCAGTAGAGGTTGGCCCCGAGCGTCCCCGCCGCCAGCGCCTCGGTCGAGAGCCAGCCGAGGATCAGCGCATTCGTTGCCGCCATGGCGTGCTGGCTCAGATTGGTCAGCGCCAGCGGCCAGGCGAGTCCGATCGTCGCCCTGGCCTCGCCCCACCAGAGGAGGCCGCGTGTTCCCGTCCCGATCATGGCCGGGGATGTAGCGGCTGCCGGCCCGCTTGGCACATGACGATACGCGGGAGGGTAGTGGAATAAGGCCGCTTCCGCGCTAGGCTGCCGCCAAAGCCATCCCTGCGAGGAAGACCCATGCACCGCCGCGCGTTGCTCGCCGCCCCCCCTGCTGCCCTCGCCGCCGCCTCTCTCCTGCCCGCCGCCGCCGAGGCCCAGGGCGCCGCGGTGCAGACCGAGGAGTTCATGGTCCCCTCCAAGGATGCGGGGATCGAGCTCTTCCTCCGCAACAAGCACCAGGAGGGCCTGCAGCCGCGGCCGGACCGGACGCTGCTCTTCGTCCACGGCGCCACCTACCCGGCCAGCACCGCCTTCGACCTGCCGCTCGGCGGCCTGTCCTGGATGGACTACATCGCCGGCCGCGGCTTCGATGTCTGGTGCCTCGACCTGCGCGGCTATGGCCGCAGCACCCGCCCCCCGGAGATGGCCCAGCCGCCCGAGGCCAACCAGCCCCTCGTCCGCGGCGAGACGGCGGTGGCCGACATCGCCGCGGCCGCCGCCTTCATCCGCCAGCGCCGCGGCCTGCCGAAGATCGTCCATATGGGCTGGTCCTGGGGCACCAGCCTGATGGCCCGCTTCACCGCCGACAACCCGGCGGTCGTCGAGCGCCTGGTGCTCTACGCCCCGCAATGGCTGCGGGACGGGCCGAGCCCCGCCGCCGCTGGCACCTCCGGCGAGCTTGGCGCCTATCGCTACGTGACCCAGGCCCAGGCCCGCGAGCGCTGGCTGGGCGGCGTCCCCGAGGCGAAGCGCGCCGCCCTCATCCCGCCCGGCTGGTTCGAACACTGGGCCGGCGTCACCTTCGCCTCCGACCCGGAAGGCCAGCGCCGCAACCCGCCCGCGCTCCGCGCCCCGAACGGCGTGCTGCTCGACAGCCGCGAGTTCTGGCAGTCCGGCAAGCCCCTCTACGATCCCTCGAAGATCACCGTCCCGACCCTGCTCGTCGTCGCCGAATGGGACCGCGACACGCCGCCTACCATGGCCAACACGCTCTTCCCGCTGCTGACCGCGAGCCCGGGCAAGCGCCTGGTCCAGCTCGCCGAGGGGACCCATAGCATCGTCATGGAGCGCAACCGCGGCGCGCTCTTCCAGGCGGTGCAGGTCTTCCTCGAAGAGGCCATCGCGTAACGGAGCCGCCGCCATGCGCCCCGCCCTCGCCGCGCTCGCCTGCCTTCTTGCCGTGCCGGCGATGGCGCAGGAGGCCTCGGTCCGCATCACCAACCGCGGCGCCCGCGCCATCAACGAGATCTACGTCGCCTCCTCCGGCGTGAATGCCTGGGGCGACGACCGCCTCGGCAGCAGGACGCTCGGCAACGGCGCCAGCCACCTGGTGCCCCTGCCGGCCGGGCAGTGCGTGAACGACATCCGCATCGTCTTCGATGGCGGCGAGGCGAAGGAACTGCGGCGGATCAACACCTGCAGCCAGGGCGACCTCGTCTTTCCGTAACGGCACGCATCGTTGACAGGGAAGGTCCGCGGCACGACGTTCACGGCAGCGGGAGTAATCGCCATGGCCAGTTCCGACCAGACCAAGAAGTCCTTCAAGTTGCGCAGCCAGCGCTGGTTCGACGACCCGGAGGACCCGGGCATGACCGCGCTCTATGTCGAGCGCTTCCTCAATTTCGGCCTGACCCGCGGCGAGCTGCAATCCGGCAAGCCGATCATCGGCATCGCCCAGACCGGCAGCGACATCGCCCCCTGCAACCGCCACCACTTGGCGCTCGCCGAGCGCATCAAGGCCGGCATCCGCGATGCCGGCGGCATCCCGCTCGAATTCCCGATCCACCCGATCCAGGAGACCGGCAAGCGCCCGACCGCGGCGCTCGACCGCAACCTCGCCTATCTCTCGCTGGTCGAGATCCTGCACGGCTACCCGATGGACGGCGTCGTGCTCACCGCCGGCTGCGACAAGACGACACCCGCGGTGCTGATGGGCGCGGCGACGGTCAACATCCCCGCCATCGTCTTCTCCGGCGGGCCGATGCTGGACGGCCACTGGAAGGGGCGGCTGACCGGCAGCGGCACCATCGTCTGGGAAGGCCGCAAGCTTCTCGCCGAGGGCAAGATCGACTATGACGGCTTCATGGAGCTGGTCGCCAGCAGCTCCACCAGCGTCGGCCATTGCAACACCATGGGCACGGCGCTGTCGATGAACTCGCTGGCCGAGGCGCTCGGGATGTCGCTGCCCGGCTGCGCCGCCATCCCCGGCCCCTACCGCGAGCGTGGCCAGATGGCGCATGCGACGGGCCGCCGCATCGTCGAGATGGTGCACGAGAACCTGCGCCCCTCCGACATCATGACGCGCGAGGCCTTCGAGAATTCGATCGTCGCCGCCTCCGCCCTCGGCGCCTCCACCAACTGCCCGCCGCACATCATCGCCATCGCGCGGCACATGGGCGTCGAGCTGAAGATCGAGGACTGGGACCGCATCGGCCACGACATCCCGCTGCTGGTCGACTGCCAGCCGGCCGGGCGCTTCCTCGGCGAGGCCTTCCACCGCGCCGGCGGCGTGCCCGCGGTGATGAAGGAGCTGCTCGATGCCGGCAAGCTGCATGGCGGGGTGATGACCGTCACCGGCCGCAGCCTCGCCTCCAATGTCGAGATGCTGGAGGAGCCGGACCGCGAGGTGATCCGCCATTACAGCGTCCCGCTGAAGGAGCGCGCCGGCTTCGCCATCCTGTCGGGCAACATCTTCGACAGCGCGGTGATGAAGATCTCGGTGATCGACAAGGCCTTCCGCAACCGCTTCCTGTCGAACCCGACGAATGTCTTCGAGGGCAAGGTCGTCGTCTTCGAGGGGCCGGAGGACTACCACGACCGGCTCGACGACCCCGCCCTCGGCATCGACGAGCACACCGTCCTCGTCATCCGCAACTGCGGCCCGGTCGGCTACCCGGGCAGCGCCGAGGTGGTGAACATGCAGCCGCCGGCTGCGCTGCTGAAGGCCGGCATCGACAGCCTGCCGACCATGGGCGACGGGCGGCAGAGCGGCACCTCGGCCAGCCCCTCCATCCTCAACGTCTCGCCCGAGGCGGCGGTGGGCGGCGGCCTCGCCCTGCTGAAGTCGGGCGACCCGATCCGCATCGACCTCAACACCCGCAAGGTCGACCTGCTGATCCCCGAGGCCGAACTCGCCGCCCGCCGCGCCGCTTGGCAGCCGCCCAAGCTGGTCAACAAGACCCCGTGGGAGGAGATCCAGCGCAGCATGGTCGGGCAGCTCGGCACCGGCGGTTGCCTGGAGCCGGCGACGCTCTATCTCGACGTGCTCAACACCCGGGGCGAGAGCCGCCACAACCACTGAGCCGGATGCGCTCCATCCGTTTCATGAATGGGGCGCATCCATGCTTTAGGATTTGCGCTGCGCCGCAGCAGCCCTATCTCTCTCCGCAACGGCCGGCCAGCGGATCGGCCACCGAGGAGAGATACCCATGCGCAACCCGATCATGCCGTTGGCCGCCGTGCTGCTGTTCGGCCTGGCTGCGCCTGCCCTCGCCCAGCAGGATCGCAGCTCCGAGGAGAGCCGGACCATGGCGCAGAATGCCCGCGTCTCCGTCTATGCGCCCGCGACCGCCGAGGCGTCCCGCGTGCCGGATGCCGCGCCGTCCATGCCCTTCGCCTACCCGCGCAACCCGCCGGCCCGGCGCATCGCCATCGCCAGCAGCCAGCCTCGCTGAGCCGCCCCCCGGGTTGACGCCGGCCGCCCGGCCGTGATCATGACCCCCCGCAGGACGGGGGCACATCATGGCGGGCAGGCTGGCAGGCAAGCGATGCTTCGTGACGGCAGCCGGCCAGGGCATCGGCCGGGCCTCTGCCCTCGCCTATGCGGCGGAAGGCGCCAGCGTCGTCGCCACCGATCTCAGTGCCGAGAAGCTCGCCGGGCTCGAGGCCGCGGGCATCGAGACGATGGCGCTCAACGTGCTCGACGATGCCGCCGTCGCCGCCGCCATCCAGCAGGCCGGCCCGCTCGACGTCCTGTTCAACTGCGCCGGCTTCGTCCACCAGAACACCGTCGAGACCTGCACCGATGAGGAGTGGGATTTCGGCTTCGCGCTGAATGTCCGCGCCATGTGGCAGACGATCCGCGCCGCGCTGCCGGGCATGCTCGGCCAGGGCGGCGGCGTGATCGTCAACATGTCCTCCGCCTGCTCCTCGGTGAAGGGGGCGCCGAACCGCTTCCTCTACGGCACCACCAAGGCGGCGGTGATCGGGCTGACGAAATCCGTCGCCACCGAGTACGTGACGCGCGGCATCCGCTGCAACTGCCTCTGCCCGGGCACGGTCGACACGCCGAGCCTCGGCGACCGCATCGCCGCCAATGCGGCGGCCGCCGGCAGCGAGGAGGCGGCGCGGGCTGCCTTCGTCTCGCGCCAGGCCATGGGCCGCCTCGCCACGGCGGAGGAGATGGCGGCGCTCGTCGTCTACCTCTCCGCCCCCGAGAGCACCTTCGTCACCGGCCAGGCCGTCGTCATCGACGGCGGCTGGACTCTTTAGTTTGCGCGCCGGCGCAAAGCCGCCACACCAACCCTTTGCGCCAGCGCGAAGGGTCGCAAGGAGACATCCATGAAGCTGCTGCGCTACGGCCCCGAGGGCCAGGAAAAACCGGGCATGCTCGATGCCTCGGGCACCATCCGCGACCTCTCGGGCATCATCCCCGACCTGGCCGGCGAGGCGCTCTCCGCCGCCGGGCTCTCGAAGCTCGCCGGCATCGACCCGTCGACGCTGCCCGTCGTGCCCGGCAGCCCGCGCCTCGGCCCGCCCGTCGCGGGCATGAAGAACCTCATCTGCATCGGCCTCAACTACGCCGACCATGCGGCCGAGACCGGCGCCCCGGTGCCGAAGGAGCCGATCGTCTTCCTCAAGTCGCTCGGTGCGTTGTGCGGCCCGAATGACGACGTGATCATCCCGAGGAACTCGCAGAAATCCGACTGGGAGGTGGAGCTCTGCATCGTCATCGGCACGAAGGCCAAGTGCGTGAGCGAGGACCAGGCCCTCGACCACGTCGCCGGCTATGCGGTCGGCAACGACGTCTCCGAGCGCGAGTGGCAGATCGAGCGCGGCGGCGCCTGGGACAAGGGCAAGGGCTGCGACACCTTCGGCCCGGTCGGCCCCTGGCTCGTCACCAAGGACGAGGTGCCGGACCCGCAGAACCTCAGCATGTTCTGCGAGGTGGACGGCCAGCGCATGCAGGACGGCAGCACGCGCACCATGATCTTCGGCGTGAAGACCATCGTCTCCTACGTCTCGGGCATGATCACCCTGCATCCGGGCGACGTGATCTTCACCGGCACGCCGCCGGGCGTCGGCCTCGGCCAGAAGCCCTCGCCGATCTTCCTCAAGGCGGGGCAGACGATGAGGCTCGGCATTGAGGGCCTCGGCGAGCAGACCCAGCGGACCGTCGCCTATCAGGGCTAGCCCGCGAGTTCGGGGATGACCCAGAGAGGGGCATCCCCGCGCGCCACGCGCTGGCAGTTGTCGAAGGCGTTGCGGAAGCGGGCCTGCTGGTTGTCCCAGGTCGGGCCCGCGAAATGGGGCGTCAGCACCACGTTCTTCAGGCGGAAGAGCGGGTTGTCCGCCGCCGGCGGCTCCTGGTCGAAGACGTCGAGGCCGGCGCCGGCGATGGTGCCGGCCTCCAGCGCTGCCGCCAGCGCCGGCTCGTCCACCACCGGGCCGCGGCAGGTATTGATCAGGTAGGCCGAGGGCTTCATCCGCGCGAGCTCGGCCGCGCCGATCATGTGCCGGCTCGCCGGCGTCAGCGGCACGTGCAGCGAGACGATGTCGCTGCCCCGCAGGATCTCGCCGAGCAGCTTGAAGCGGACGCCGAGCGCATCCTCCTCCGCCTCGGAGACGCGGCGGATGTCGTAGTAGTGGACCGTCATCCCGAAGGCATTGGCCAGCCGCGCCACCTTCCGGCCGATGGCCCCCAGCCCCACGATGCCGAGCACCTTGTCGCGCAGTTCGTAGAGCCTCACCCCGCCGGGATCGTTGCCGCGCCAGCGGCCGGCGACGACGCTCTCGTGCTGCCAGACCAGGCGGCGGCAGGCGGCGAGCATCAGCATCAGCGCATGCTCGGCAACCGCCGTGGAATTGGCGCCGCCATTGTTGCAGACAGGGATGCCGGCCGCCCGCGCCGCCTCGATGTCGACGGTGTCGTAGCCGGCGGATAGGAGCTGGAAAAGCTTCAGCCGCGGCGCCGTCCGGTAGAAGCCGGCATTGATCGCCCGGTTGCCGAAGCCGACCAGGTACTCCGCCCCGCCGATCGCCGCCTTGAAGGCCTCGCTGCCGAAGGGGGCGACGACCAGCTCCATCTCCGGCGGCGCGAGCTCCCGGGCGATCCCGGCCGCGCTGAGCGCGCTGTCCATCATGACGATGCGTGGCGGCACGCCCTTCCCCCTCCCGGCTGCGAGGAGAGTGTCGCGGCGAGGCGCCCGCGCCTAGGCCTCAGGCGAGCCTCTCATCGGCGGCCTGCAGGCGGCGCGCCGCGGTGACGCGGGCAAGCTCGGCGAGGAGGGCGGCGCGCTCGATCGGCTTCGCCAGGTGGCCGTCCATGCCGGCGGCGTGGCAGGCCGCCACCTCCTCGGCCTCGATGCTGCCGGTGAGGGCGATGATGGGGATGCGGGCAGCCTCGCCCTCGAGGGCGCGGATCATCCGCGTGGCGGCGAGGCCGTCGACCGGCTCCATGTGCACGTCCATCAGCACCGCATCGGGCAAGGGGGCGGATTGCAGGGCGGCGAGCGCGGCCAAGCCGTCGGCGGCCTCCTCGACGCTGTGACCGGCGGGCTCCAGCAGGGCGCGGGCGACCTTGCGGTTGACCGTCACGTCATCGACCACAAGGAGGCGAAGCGGGCGCTCCGGCTCGCGCGGCAGGTCGGGCGCGGGCAGGGTCAGGGTGAAGCGGGCGCCGGTGCCGCCGGGGCCGGGGGCATGGTGGAGGGTGCCGCCCATCGCCTGGGCCAGCGCCGCGCAGATGGCGAGGCCGAGGCCCGGTCCCTCGCCGCCGGGCCCCTGCCCCTTTTCTGGGCCTTTCCCTGGGCCTCCACTTTGGATGACGTCGCCGAAGAGGTTCGCCAGCACCTCGGGGGGCAGGCCGGGGCCGGTATCGGTGACGTCGAGGCGGAGTTCGCCGGTCTCCCAGGCGGCCGAGAGGACGATGCGGCCGCCGGGCGGGGTGAACTTGGTGGCGTTGCCGAGCAGGTGCATGGCGATCTGCCGCAGCCGCAGCGGGTCCGCGACGACCATGGCGGGGAGCGGCTCCCTGGCCTCGAAGCGGAGGTTCTGCTGCTTCGCCGCCGCCGCGGCCGCGACCAGGGCGAGGGTGGCGCGCAGCGTCTCCGGCAGGGGGATGGGCTCCGGCGCCAAGTCGAGGCGGCCGGCCTCGACGCGGGCGAGGTCGAGGGCGTCGTTCACGATGGCCAGGAGGTGGCTGCCGGCCTCGACCAGGAGGCGGGCCTGCTCGCGCTGCGCGGCGCCGAGGCTCGGGTCCGCGGCGAGGACCTGGGCCATGCCGTAGACCGCGTTCAGCGGGGTGCGCAGTTCGTGGCTCATCCGCGCGAGGAAGCGCGTCTTGTTGCGGCTGGCGGCATCGGCCCGGTCCCGGGCGGCGGTGAGGCGCAGGGTGGAGAGGCGTTCCGCCCGCTCGTGGCTGAGGGCCACCAGCATCACCGCGATGCCGGAGAAGCAGGCCAGGACGATGACGGCGATGACGTCGTTCCAGAGGGCGATCGGCAGGCCGTTGGGGCCGGTGCCCTCGAAGCCGAGCCAGCGGGTGAAGGGGATGCGGGCCAGCGAGATCAGGCCGAAGGCGGCGAAGAGGGCGGCGAGCGGGCCGTGGGAGGGCAGCCGGTCCTGCCGCAGGCCGCGGGCGAATTCCCAGGCGGTGAGCAGGGCATAGACGCCGACGAGGCCGGTGATGATGGGGACGCGGAGGTCCAGCCGGTCCATCACCCAGGGCAGCGGGGCGAGCCAGAGCAGCGTGCCGCCGAAGCGGAGGGCGGCCGGGGTCCGGCGGCCGTGGAAGATGCGGGCGCCGGCCCAGAAGCCGGCAAAGGCGAGGATGATCACCGTGTTGCTGGCGGCGATGCGCGTCCAGTCCGAGAGCAGGGCGGGCCCCGCGCGCAGCGACACGCCGATGGTGATGAGGATGAAGGCGAGGCTCCACTCGCGCAACGCCGCCTGGCGCCGCTCGCGGCGCCAGAGCATGCCGAGCAGGCAGGCGAAGACGAGGGCCAGCATGAAGGCCATGGCCAGCCTGGCATTGGGCGGAAAGCTCATCGATGGGGCCCTGGAGGCGGCGCGGCGGATCGGGACGGGCGGTGCGGCAAGGCGGACGGTGAACGAGGCGGTGCCCCGGAGCAGTTAGCCGGAGGCGCTTCGCCCGATCAATCCGAAAGCGCAAGATCGCGGCGGCCGGGACGGCTCCATCCACCGCGGGATTGGGTTGGGCTTCCTGCGGTGAGCCTGCGAAGGCAACAGGACCGTTCGCCCGACGCGGGAGAGACCCGCCTATCCCGGGGTTCCGGAAGGCCCTTCGGCCTTCGGCGGGATGGCCTTCTCCAGCGGGCGTCAGCGCCGCGGCGCGTCGGGCCAGAAGCGGGCGCCCGCCCGGGCGAGGCCGCCGCCCATGCCCATCGCCGTGCCATCGGCGCGCCAGCAGGCGGCGCCCTCCAGCAGGCCGTCCGGGTGAAAGCGGATCGCCGCCATGCCGCCGCCGATATGGGGCAGCGGCGTCACGTCATGGCCCATGGCCGCGAGCGCCGCGCGGGTCGCCTCTGGGATGGCGGGCTCGACCTCCAGCGCCTGGCCCTGGGTCCAGAGGCGGGGGGCCTCCACCGCCTCCTGCAGGCTCATGCCATGGTCGATGAGCGCGATGAGCGCCTGCATGGCGCTGCCGAAGATGCGCAGGCCGCCCGGGAGGCCAAGCGCGACCAGGGGCCTGCCGTCGCGGAGCGCGATGAGCGGGGCCTGGCTGGTGGTGATCCGCTTCCCCGGCGCGATGGAGAGGGCATGCCCCGGGCGCGGGTCGAAGAGGGCCATGTAGTTGTTGGGAATCAGCCCCGTCCCCGGGACCAGCAGGCGGGCGCCGAAGAGGCTGTTGATGGTGTGGGTCGCGCAGAGGACGTGGCCCTCAGCATCGGCGACGGTCAGGTGGGTGGTGTTGGGCGATTCGCCGGCCGCGACGCCGGCGGTCCAGGCGCGGGCGCGGGCCGGGTCGATCAGGGCGCGGCGCTCCGCGGCATAGTCCTTGGAGAGCAGGCGCTCGACGGGGACGGCGACGAAGTCGGGGTCGGCGGTCGCAGCGGCGCGGTCGGCGAAGGCGATCTTCAGCGCCTCGGCCAGGAGGTGGCAGGTCCCGGGCGTGCCGAAGCCCGCGGCGCGAAGGTCGAAGCCCTCCAGGATGTTCAGCATCTGGATGACATGGACGCCGCCGGAGGAGGGCGGCGGCGGCCCGACCACCTCGACGCCGCGATAGGTGCCGCGGACGGGCGCGCGCTCGACGAGGCGGGCGGCGCGGAGGTCGGCCTCGGTGAGGAGGCCGCCGAGGCGCTGGACATGGGCGGCGACCGCGGCGCCGACCGGGCCGCCATGCAGGGCGGCAGGACCCTCGGCCGCGACCTGGCGAAGGGTGGCGGCGGCCTCGGCCTGGACGAGGCGGGCACCGGCCGCCAGCGGCCGGCCGCCGGGGAGGAAGAGGGCGGCGATCGGCGGGTCGAGGGCGAGGTCGGCGGCGACCTCGCCGATGCATTCGGCCAGGTAGGGCGTGACGCGGAAGCCCTCGGCGGCGAGGCGGATGGCAGGCTGCATCACCTCGGCGAGGGGCAGGCGGCCGTGGCGGCGCAGCGCCTCGCACCAGGCGAGGAGGTTGCCGGGGGTGGCGATGGCGAGCGGGCCCAGGGCATTGGCGCGGCCCTCGGTCTCGAGCGCGGCGGGCCAGTCCGGCGAGAGCGGGCGGTACATGTCCGGCCGGCCGGCGGCGGGGACGGCGGAGAGGCCGTCGAGAACGGTGTGGCTGCCATCGGGGAGGCGGAGATGCATCATGCCGCCGCCGAGCAGGCCGACCATCATCGGCTCCACCACCGTGAGCGCGAAGAGGGCGGCGACGCCGGCATCGATGGCGTTGCCGCCGGCCGCCAGCATCTCCGCCCCGGCGGCGGAGGCGAGCGGATGGTTGGTCACGACCATGCCGCGCGGGGCGAGGGCCGGGTGCTTCTCGGTCGGCATGGCCTCAGCGCCCCTTGAAGACCGGCCGGCGCTTCTCGTTGAAGCTGCGGATGCCCTCGATTCGGTCCTCCGTGCCGACGAGCTGGTTGTAGGCCTCGATCTCGAAGCGAAGGGCGGTGCGGATGTCCATCTGCAGGCCGAAATGGATCGACTTCTTGGCCTGGCGGACGGAGAGCGGGGCGTTGCCGGCGATGGCGGTCGCCGTCTCCATCACCGCGGGCCAGAGCTCGTCCCTCGCGCAGACGCGGTTGAGGATGCCCCAGTCCGCGGCCTGCTGCGCGGTGAAGGGCTTGCCCGTCAGGATGATCTCCTTGGCGCGGCGCTCGCCGACGACGCGCGGCAGGGTCTGGGTGCCGCCGGCGCCGGGCATGATGCCGATCGTGACCTCGGTGAGGGCGAAGCGCGCCGTATCGACGCCGTAGGCGAAGTCGGAGGCGAGGACCATCTCGAGCCCGCCCGCAAAGGCATGGCCGGAAACGGCGGCGATGATCGGGATGGGGCAGTCGATCTGGGCCCAGAAGGCGCGCTCGAAGATCTCGTGCTGGCGGCGCCAGGCCTCGTCCGTCATGCCGTTGCGCTCCTTCAGGTCGCCGCCGCCGCAGAAGGCGCGCTCGCCGGCCGCGGCGAAGACGACGCAGCGGATGTCGCCCGGGTCCTGGAAGAGGCCGGACCAGACCGCGTGGAGGTCGAGGCCCATCTGGGTGTTCAGCGCGTTCGAGACCTCGGGGCGGTTGAGGCGCACCACCAGCACATGCGGGGCCGGGGTTTCGAGGCTGAGCGTGTCGAGCGGGGCGAGATTCACGGCGCGGATCCTCCTCGGGCGAGAGTGGACGGGGGCGGGCGGCTTGTCAGCCCGTCCGCAGCGGGAACGGGGGCGCCCCGCGGGCGATCCTGCGCCAGGGAGAGGGCACCCGCGCCCGGAAGGGCTGCCCGTGCTCGCCCGGCTCCGGCACCTGATGCTGCGGGCGGCGGCCTATGGGGCAGCGGGCCGCTTTCGCTGGGCCTCGGCCCAGATCGCGCCCAGGGCGAAATCCTCCTTGATGGAGCCGAGGGGGACGGCGGAGCCGCCGGAATAGTGCGTGATCTCGCCGAAGCGGGGCTGGCCGGCGATCAGGTAGAAGTCGACGCGGACGGCGTCGAACCCGGCGCCGAGGCGGATGGCGAGGTCGTACAGCGCCCGCGCCTCCGGCGGAGGCCCCGGAAAGTCCGGGCAGTCGGCGGGGCGGAAGCGGCCGAAGGGCAGCGGGGCCAGGGTCAGCGGGTCGTAGAAGAGGTCGCATTTCCGCTCGGTGAAGCGGTTGAGATGGACCTGGAGCAGGTGCGGCCGGCCGCCGAAGAGGTAGAGCTTGTAGTCCTCGGGCGGGCCGTCGCCGGGGCCGGGCAGGTACTCCTCGACCATCAGCCGCGGCCGGATGCTGCGGTAGCCCCATTCGCCGGTGCGCTCGCCGTAATTCTCGGCGAGCCAGGCCTCGGCGGTGGCGAGGATGCGGGGGCGGCAGGCCGTGTCCTTGTCGGGAACGAGGATGTTGTAGCCGGAGCCGTGATTGGCCTTGAGCACGAAGCGGCATGGGAGCGAGTCCCAGGGAATCTCGCCGGGGCGGTCCCAGACGCCGATCAGCGGGGTGATGGCGTGCCAGCCGATGCGCTCGGCGGCCCAGGGGCGGACGGCCAGCTTGTCCAGGGTCAGCGGGATCAGCGGGTTGCGGTCGTGCAGGATTTTCCAGGCGATGCGCTCGTTGAAGCTCTGCGGGCGGCGCAGGTTCGGCGTGTAGCCGAGGGCGTCGCGCATCATGCGGCGGAGGTGGCGGCGCAGCCGGAGGCGGTCGAGCCAGCCGATGCGGTCGGCGGCGACATGGAAGGCGTCGCGCAGAGGGTTGCGGCCGGGCGGCCGAGGGCGGCCTAGGGAAAGCGTTGCGGTTTCCGTCATGGTCGCCTCTGAGGTAAGGCCGGTTTGCGCCGGCGCTACGGCCACTGGCCATGCGACGGATGCGCAATTGCCTGCACCATTCCGTGTAGTGCAGCGCAACGGAGAAAGGCGGCGGATGATGCTCTCCCCGGAGGAATGGGGTGCGGTGCGGCTGAGCCTCGCCGTGGCGGGGCGGTCGGTGCTGGTCTCGCTGGTGCCGGCGGTGCTGGTGGCCTGGGCGCTGGCGCGCGGACGCTTCCCCGGGCGGATGCTGCTCGATGCGCTGGTGCACTTGCCGCTGGTGGTGCCGCCCGTCGTGGTCGGCTGGGGGCTGCTGATGCTCTTCGGCCTGCGCGGGCCGATCGGTGGGCCGCTGAACGACTGGTTCGGCCTCCGCCTGGTCTTCACCACCGAGGGGGCGGCGCTGGCCACCGCCGTGATGTCCTTCCCGCTGATCGTGCGCAGCGTGCGGCTGGGGCTGGAGGGGCTCGACCCCGGGCTGGAGGCGGCGGCGCGGACGCTGGGCGCGGGGCCGGCCGACCGCTTCCTCAGCGTGACGCTGCCCCTGATGTCGCCGGGCATCCTGGCCGGGGCGGTGACGGCCTTCGCGGCGGGGCTCGGGGAATTCGGCGCGGTGATCACCTTCGCCTCCAACATCCCGGGCGAGACGCAGACCCTGCCGCTCGCCATCTACAGCGCGACGCAGAGCCCGGGGGGCGAGGCGGTGGCAGGGCGGCTGGCGCTCGTCTCCTTCACGCTCGCCCTCCTGGGGCTGCTGCTGGCGGAGCTGCTGGGGCGACGGCTCGGGCGCTGGCTGGGTCGGGGCTGATGCTGGAGGTCGCGCTGCGGCACCGCTTTCCCGGGTTCGCGCTGGATGTCGCCTTCGACTCGCCGGAGGCTGGGGTGACGGCGCTGTTCGGACCCTCGGGCTGCGGGAAGTCGACCGTCCTCGCGGCGGTGGCGGGGCTGCTCAGGCCGGAGGCGGGGCGGGTCGCGCTCGACGGGGCGGTGCTGCTCGATACGGCGCGGAGGGTGGCCGTCGCGCCGGAGCGGCGGCGCTGCGGGGTGGTGTTCCAGGATTCGCGGCTGTTCCCGCATCTGAGCGTCGAGGGCAACCTGCGCTACGGCCTGCGGCGGGCGCCGCGGGGGGCGCAGGGCCCCGGCTTCGACGAGGTGGTCGGGCTGCTGGGGATCGGGGGGTTGCTGGGGCGGCGGCCGCTGGGGCTCTCGGGTGGGGAGCGGCAGCGGGTGGCGCTCGGGCGGGCGCTGCTCGCCCGGCCGAGGCTGCTGCTGATGGACGAGCCGCTGGCCGCGCTCGACGCGGCACGGCGGGCGGAGGTGCTGCCCTTCCTCGCCCGGCTCCGCGATGCGGCGGGGCTGCCGATCCTCTACGTCACCCATGCGCTGGATGAGGTGGATGCGCTGGCCGACCGGCTGGTGCTGCTGGAGGCGGGGCGCGTCCTGGCCGCGGGGCCCGTGGAGGCGCTGGCGGCGCGGGCCGACCTCCCTGCCCTCGCCCGGCGGCGGGATGCGGGAGCGCTGATCCCCTGCACCGTGGTCGGGCAGGATGCGGCGCGGGGGCTGACCCGACTCGGCTTCGCGGGCGGGGAGCTGGTGGCGGCGCAGCGGCCGGGGCTGGCGGTCGGGGCGCGGCTCCGCCTGCGGCTCCGGGCGCGGGACGTGGCGGTGGCGCTCGAGGCGCCGAGGGGGATCTCGATGCACAACATCCTGGCCGCGCAGCTCGAGGCGGTCGTCCCGGCGGGGGAGGCGGAGGCGATGCTGCGGCTGCGCGTCGGGTCGACGGTGCTGCTGGCGCGGGTGACGCGGGACAGCGTCGGCCAGCTCGGGCTGGCGCCGGGGATGGCGGTCTTCGCGCTGGTCAAGTCGATCGCCTTTGACCATGCGGGGCCGGGGTGAGCGGGGCGCTGCGGCTGGCGCCGGTGGCGGAGGCGCGGGCGCTGCTGCCGGGCGCGGCGGTCGAGCCCCAGGTCATGCCGCTGGCGCGGGCGATCGGGCATGTGCTGGCGGCGCCGGTCAGGGCGCAGGGGCCGGTGCCGCCGGCGGCGGTGGCGCTGCGGGAGGGCTGGGCCGTCGCGGCGGCAGCGACCGAGGGGGCCGGGCCCTACGCGCCGGTGCCCCTTCCGGGGCTCGCCCGGGTCGCGCCGGGGGAGGCGCTGCCGGCGGGGACGGATGCGGTGCTGCCCGACTTCGCGCGGGATGGCGCGCTGGTGCTGGAGGCGGTGGCGCCCGGCGAGGGCGTGCGGCCGCCGGGCGAGGATGCGGCGGCAGGGGCGGTGCTGCGGGAGGCGGGGCAGCTGCTCGCGCCGCTCGACCTCGTGCTGGAGGCTGCGGGCGTGACCGAGGTCGCGGTGCGGGTGCCGCGGGTGGCCCTGCGCGGGGTGCCCGGGCTCGAGGCGCTGGTGCGGGCGGAGGGGGCGGTGCCGGTCGAGGCGGGGGCCGGCCTGGTGCTGGCCGCGCTGGGCGAGGCGGAGCGGGTGCTGTGCCCGGCCATCGCCATGCGGCCGGGCGAGGCGGTGGCGGTCGGGCTGGTCGGCGGCGTGCCGGCGCTGCTGCTGCCGCCGGATCCGGCCGGGATGCTGGCGGGATGGTGGCTGCTCGGGCGGCCCGCGGTCCGGGCGATGGCGGGGCGGGTGGCGCCGGCCGGCCAGCGGGTGGCGCTGGCGCGGAAGGTGGCCTCGGCGATCGGCTTCACCGAGGCGGTGATGCTGGGGCCGGATGGGGTGCCGGTCGGAGCGCTGGGGGCGGCGGCGGGGGTGCTCGTCGTGCCGCCGGAGCGCGAGGGATATGAGGCAGGGGCGGTGGTGGCGGTGGAGGGCGTCTGATCACCCGGCGGCGGGGCGCCGCGGCGCCTTCGCCGCCTCGACGATCCACATCGGGGAGAGCGCCTGGCCGGCCTGCGAGCGGCAGGAGGCGATGACGAGGTCCGCATCCCAGAGCGTCGCCGCATAGCGCCCGGTCGGCAGCCATTCGCCGATCAGCGCGCGGCCGCCGGGCCTGAGGACGCGGGCGACCTCGCGCAGCGCCGCCGCCTGCGCTGGCTCGCCGTCGATGTTGTGGATGCAGAACAGCGAGAACACCACGTCGAAGCTCTCGTCGGGGAAGGGCAGGTGCCGGGCATCGGCGGTCCGCACCGTGACCCGGTCCTCCACCCCCTCCCCGGCGATATTCCGGCGCAGGGCCTCGGGACCGTTGTCCGACAGGTCCTCGGTGCGCCAGATGTCGATGCCGGTGGCATGGCCGCCTCGGGACAGCCGCTTCGCCGCCGCGATCAGCAGCAGGCCGCGGCCGGTGCCGATGTCGAGCACCTGCTCGTCGCCGCGCCAGGCGATGCGGCCGATCATCAGGTCGCGGATGCGGCGCTTGCCGGCCAGCCCATAAGCGAGCATGGCGCAGCCGAGGCCGAGCGGCCCGAGCGCGGCCAGGCCCGCGAAACCCGCCACGCCGCGTAGCCACCCGTCGAGCGCCAGCGCCGCCGCCACCGCCAGGCCGAGGCCGAGCGCCCCGGCACCCAGCAGTATCCGCATGACGCCGGGCGCGTCGAAGCCATAATGCACCCCAGGTTCCGCCCGCATCGCCCCGCCCGCTTCATCCGGCTTAATAATGAACAACGATGTACAGAAATTCAAGGCCACGGCGCCGCCGGGGCGGCCACGCGACGAGGGCAAGCGGGCCGCGATCCTCGATGCCGGCTGGCGGGCCTTCCTCGCCGAGGGGGTGCAGGCGGCCTCGCTCGACCGCATCGCCCGCCGCGCCGGCGTCTCCCGGGTGACGCTCTACAGCCACTTCCCGGACAAGCATGCGCTGTTCGAGGCGACGATCCGGCGCGAGATGGACCGGCTGGCGGAGACCCAGGCGCCGCCCGCGCCGGGCATGTCGCTGCGCGAGGGGCTGCTCGCCTTCGGGATGGGGCTGATGCGCTACCTGGCGGGCCCGGAGGTGGTCAGCTTCTGGTCGGTGCTGGCCGGCGACCTGCGGCGCCATCCGGTCCTGGCGCGGCGCTTCTACGAGCTCGGGCCGGCGGTGACGCTGCGCAACCTCGCGGCCGTCCTCGCGGCGGCGGCGGCGCAGGGGGAGATCCGCATCCGCTCCGCCGAGGCGGCGGCCGAGCAGCTGGTGGGGCTGTGGCAGGGCATGTCGCACTACCGGCTGGCCCTCGGGCTCGAGGACGGGGCGGGCGCGGAGGGGCTCGAGGCGCGCGTCGCCGCGGCGGTCGACACCTTCCTCGCGGCCCATCGGCCGGAGGGCTGACAATCGCCATGCGGCGCCCGGGCGGACAGCGGGGCCGCGGGCCGCTATACCGCTCGCCCACCCCGCAGGAAGGCCTGCCCCGCCCGTGACCGACCGCCTCCTCGACCGCATCCGCCGCGCCGCGCGGCAGGAGCAATTCCTCGAAGTCCTGCCGGCCGAGGCCGCGATGGCGCGCTTCCAGGCGGCGCTCGACCTCTCGCCGTTGCCGGCGGAGGAGGTGCCGCTGGCGGCGGCGCTCGGGCGGGTGACGGCGGGGCCGGTGCGGGCGGCGGCCGATGCGCCGCCCTTCGACCGCGCCTCGATGGACGGGTTCGCGGTGCGGGCGGCGGACACGCTCGGCGCGAGCGAGGCGGCGCCGCGCAGGCTTCGGCTCAATGCGGAGCTGCTGGCCTGCGGGGTGGCGCCGGGGATCGAGGTCGGGCCGGGGACGGCGACGGCCATCGCCACCGGGGGCGTCGTGCCGCGCGGGGCGGATGCGGTCGTCATGGTAGAGCAGACCGAGGCGGAGGAGGAGGCGGAGGGGCCGGTGGTGCTCATCCGCAGGCCGGCGGTGTCGGGGCAGGCGATCGCCTTCGCGGGCAGCGACATCGCGCGCGGCGAGACGGTGCTGCGGGCCGGTGTCGCCATCACCAGCCGGGAGATCGGGGTGCTGGCGGCGGCCGGGCTCGCCACGGTGCCGGTGGTGCGGCGGCCGCGGGTCGCCATCCTCTCGACGGGGGATGAGCTGGTGGCGCCGGGGGAGGCGCTGCCGCCGGGCGGGATCTACGACAGCAACGCCGCGATCCTGGCCGCGGCGGTGGCCGAGAATGGCGGCGAGCCGGTGCCGCTCGGCATCTTCCGCGACGAGGAGCCAGAGCTGGAGGCGGCGGTGCGGCGGGCACTCGACCTTGCCGACATGGTGGTGATGTCGGGCGGGACCTCGAAGGGCGCGGGGGACGTGTCGCACCGCATCCTGGCGCGGCTGCCGGCGCCGGGCGTCCTTGTGCATGGGGTGGCGCTGAAGCCGGGGAAGCCGCTCTGCCTCGGCGCCGTCGGCGCCAAGCCGGTGGTGGTGCTGCCGGGCTTCCCGACGAGCGCGGTCTTCACCTTCCAGGAATTCGCCGTGCCGGTGATCCGGGCGATGGCGGGGCTGCCGCCCCGGGCCGAGGCGGTGGTAGAGGCCTCGCTCGCCGTCCGGATGCCGAGCGAGGCGGGGCGGGTCGAGTATGTGATGGCCTCGCTCGGCGAGGATCCGCACGGCCGGCTGCTGGCCTGGCCGCTGGGGAAGGGCTCGGGGAGCGTCACCGCCTTCTCGCAGGCGGATGGGTTCTTCGCCATCCCGGCGGAGGAGCAGGGGGCGGCGGCGGGGACGGTGCAGCGGGTGCGGCTGATCGGCGGCGCGCATCCGCTGCCCGACCTCGCCATCATCGGCAGCCATTGCACGGGGCTGGATGCGATCCTCGACCTGCTGGCGGCGAAGGGCATCCGGGGACGCAGCCTCGCCGTCGGCAGCCTCGGCGGGCTGGCGGCGGCGAGGCGCGCGGAGTGCGACCTGGCGCCGGCGCATCTGCTGGATGCGGCGACAGGGACCTACAACACGTCGTTCCTCGTCGAGGGGCTGCGGCTGGTGCCGGGCTGGCGGCGAGTTCAGGGGGTGGTCCACCGGCGCGGGGATGAGCGGTTCGAGGGGCTGGACGGGCCGGCGGCGGTCCGGCGCGGGGCGGGGGAGCCCGGGCTGCTGCTGGTCAACCGGAATGCGGGATCGGGGACGCGGATGCTGCTCGACGGGCAGCTCGGCGGGGCGCGGCCGGCGGGTTATGCCAACCAGCCGAGGTCGCACAATGCCGTCGCCGCGGCGGTGGCGCAGGGCCGGGCGGATTGGGGGGTGGCCATCCGCAGCGTCGCCGAGGCCTATGGGCTGGGCTTCGCGCCGCTCGCCGACGAGCATTATGACTTCTTCCTGCCCGAGGCGCGGGCGGGGCGGCGGGCGGTCGGGGCCTTCCTCGAGGTGCTGGGGAGCGAGGCGGGGCGGGCGCGGCTCCGGGCGCTGGGGTTCGAGCCGGGGTGACGCCCGCCGCGGGCGGGCCTTCCGGCCAGCCGTCGTTTCTGTGATCCTGCCGGGCAGCAACGGTTCCCGCCGCTACCGGAGGAGGTCAGGATGCAGCCACCGCATGGGCAGCGCGTCCCCTTGGGTGCCTTCGTCATCATAGCCGCCGTGCTGGGCGGGGGCGCGGCCGCCTTCGCCTATACCGCCGGCTGGCTCTCGCCGGAGCGGCTGTCGCGCGAGCGGGTGGTGGGCGCGCTGAGCCCGCCGGGGGGGCCGGCGCTCGGCCACCGGCGCAACCATGCAAAGGGCCTCTGCTTCACCGGCAGCTTCCAGGCGAACGGCGCCGGCGCCGCCCTCTCCCGCGCGCCGGTGCTGGCGGCGGGCGCCTATCCGGTGATCGGCCGCTTCAACCTAGCCTCCACCGAGCTGGCGGAGCCGGACGGCAAGGCGCGGGTGCGGGCCCTCAGCCTGCTCATTACTGGGCCGGACGGGTCGGAATGGCGGATGGGCATGCTCAGCGCGCCCTTCTTCCCGGTCGCCACGCCGGAGGAGTTCTACGCCATGCTCCGCGCGCTGGGGAGCAAGGAGCCGGGGGCGGTGCCGGCCTTCGCCGCCGCCCACCCGACCTTCGCCGCCTTCGGCGCCTGGGCGGGCCGCGCGCCTTGGACCGGCAGCTATGCGGAGGAGAGCTACCACGCGCTCAACGCCTTTCTCTTCACCGATGCCGAGGGCCAGGATCATGCGGTGCGCTGGTCGATGCTGCCGGAGGCGAAGCCGGTGCCGGTGCCGCCGGAACAGCTCGCCGGCCGGCCGCCGGACTTCCTCACCGACGAGATCAGGGCCCGCCTCGCCGCGGGGCCGGTGCGCTGGACCATGGCGGTGACGGTGGCCGAGCCGGGCGACCCGGTCGCCGACCCGACCAAGGCCTGGCCGGCGGAGCGCCGCACGGTCGAGGTCGGCACGCTGACCGTCCAGGCGCTGCAGGAGGAGCGGGACGGGCCCTGCCGCGACGTGGTCTACGACCCGACGGTGCTGCCGCCCGGCATGCGCGTCTCGGCCGATCCCTTCCCCGCCGCGCGCGCCTCCGCCTATGCGCTCTCCTATGAACGCCGCGCCGCCGAGGCCGCCCAGTACCCCCGCACCGCCCAGGGAGGCCGCCCATGAGCGCCACGCGCTTCAGCCCGCTGCAGCGGCTGCTCCACTGGGCGATGGCCGTCTGCATCCTGGCGATGCTGTTCATCGGCGTCGGCATGGTCTCGACGATCTCGACCCGCTACCTGGCGCTGGTCTCCATCCACAAGCCGCTCGGCATCGCCATCCTGTTGCTGGCGGTGCTGCGGCTGGCGCTCCGGCTCAGGCGAGGCGCGCCGCCGCTGCCGGCCGACCTGCCGGAGCCGATGCGGCTGGCGGCGCATCTCTCCCATGTCGGGCTCTATGCGCTGATGATCGCCATGCCGCTGCTGGGCTGGGGGATGCTCTCGGCCGAGGGCTACCCGGTCGTGCTGTGGGAGGGGCTGCGGCTGCCGCCGATCCTGCCGCAGGACCTCGGCCTCTATGCGCTGCTGCGGCAGGCGCATCGGGTTCTCGGCTACGCCTTCTTCGCGGTGATCCTGCTGCATGTCGGCGGCGCGCTCTTCCACGCGCTGGTGCGGCGCGACCGGGTGTTCGAGGCGATGGCGCCGCTGCCGGGCAAGGCGGAGTAGGGCTCGCTCAGCGCGTCGCGCCGGGGGCCCAGAGCACGTCGCCGGCCCCGTTGCCGTTCAGGCGGCGGGAGATGATGAAGAGCAGGTCGGAAAGGCGGTTGAGGTAGCGGATCGCCTCTGGGTTCACGGCCTCGGCCGTGGCGAGGGCAACGGTGACGCGCTCGGCGCGGCGGCTGACCGTGCGGGCGAGATGGGCCGCCGCGGCGCCCGGGGTGCCGCCAGGCAGGACGAAGCTCGTCAGCGGCGGGAGGAGGGCGTTCAGCGCCGCGGCCTCCTGCTCCAGCCGGGCGGTCTGCGCGGCGGCGAGGCGGAGGCGGCTGCCGGCCTCGCCGGGAACGCAGAGATCGGCGCCGAGGTCGAACAGGTCGTTCTGGATGCGGGCGAGGACCGGGTCGATCTCGCCATCGCCCGCGGTGTGGAGGCGGAGCAGGCCGAGCGTCGCATTCGTCTCGTCGACCGTGCCGATCGCCGCGATGCGGAGCGCATCCTTGCGGAGGCGGGTGCCGTCGCCGAGCGAGGTCTCGCCCAGATCGCCGCCGCGGGTGGTGATGACGTCGAGCTTGACCATGGCGGCGTTCCTCAGCGGTTCAGTTGGAAGTGGATGGCGGTGCGGATGCTGCCCGAGATGGGGATGCCGTCGCGCATCGCCGGGCGGAAGCGCCAGCGGCGCACGGCGCGCCTGGCGGAGTCGTCGAGGGCGGGGAAGCCCGAGCTGGCGGCGACCTGGACATCCTCGACGGTGCCGTTCGGCGTCACCCGGATGACGAGGCCGACGACGCCCTGCTCGCCGCGCTGGCGGGCTTCGTAGGGGTAATCGGGATCGGGGTTGCGGATGCCCTCGGCGAGGCCGGGGGGCGTGATGGCGCCGAGGGCGGGGGCGGCGCCGGTGGTCAGCGGCTGCGGGCTCGCCGGGCCGGCGGGCGGCGGGGCGACGGCCGAGGCGGCCGGGGCAAGTGCGGCCTGGCGCGATGGGGGGCTCGGGCGGGGGCGTGGCGCGGGCGGGGGCGGCGGCTCCGGCGGGGGCATGGGCAGGGGCTCAGCCTCGGCCTGCGGTTGCGGGGCGTCGGGCGGTGCCGGTGGGGGGTCTGCTCTTACCTCGGCCGGCGGCGGGGGCGGCGCGGGCGGGGATATGGCGGGGGCGGGCGGAGGGTGATCCTCGGGCGGCGGCGGGAGGGTGACGGCATCCGGCGTAGCAGCGGGGGGCAGCAGGGCGGCCAGCGGCGGCGGCGGGGGCGCGAGGCTCGGCGGCGGCGGGATGGCGGCGGCGGGCGGGGGCGGGGGTGGCGGCTCCGGCTGGGCGGGCGTGGCGGGCGGGGCAGGCTCGCCCTCCGCCGTGCCGGTCTGCTCCTGCCATACGACCTCGACCGACTGCTCGGCGGGTGCGCCGGGATGCTTCGGGCGGTTGAGGAGAAGGAGGATGGCCGCCAGCGCCGCGGCATGCAGCGCGAGGGAGGTCGCCGCCGCCCGGGGCAGGCCAGAAGACAGGCCAGAGGACAGGTCAGAAGGAGGGAGGCGGGCGGCCGCGCTCACAGCACCAGGACGCCGTGGTGCTTGGCCTTCCCCTCCGGCTCGACATGGATGGTGATGGTGGCGCCGTCGATCTCCGCCTTCAGCGCCGCCTCGATGCGATCGCAGATGGCATGCGCCGCATCGACGCTCATCGACCCGGGGACGACCAGGTGGAATTCGATGAAGGTCAGGCGGCCGGCGCTGCGGGTGCGGAGGTCATGCGCCTCGATCGCGCCCTCGGCATGGGTCGAGACGGCGCCGCGGATGCGGGCGAGGAGGCCGGGCTCCACCGCCTCGTCCATCAGCCCGCTGACGCTCTCGCGCACTAGGCGGCCGCCGGACCAGAGGATGTTGAGCGCGGTCAGCGCGGCGAGCAGCGGGTCGAGCCAGAGGATGCCGGTGACCGCCACCAGGGCGACACCCGCTAGGACGCCGAGAGAGGTGACGACATCGGCGACCAGGTGCCGGGCATCGGCGAGCAGCGCCGGCGAGCGGACCCGGCGGCCCTGGCGGAAGAGCAGGCTGGCCCAGCCGGCATTGATCGCGGTCGCCAGCGCCGAGACGGGGAGGCCGAGGCCGGGCTGCTCCGGCACGATGGGGCTGCGCCAGGCGCCCCAGGCCTCGTGCAGGATGGCGACGGCAGCGATGACGATCAGTGCGCCCTCGAGCACGGCGGAGAAATACTCTGCCTTGGTATGACCGTAGGGGTGGTTGGCATCCGCCGGCATCGACGCGTAATGGACGGCGACGAGCGCGGCGGTCGCGGCGGCGACGTTCACCACGCTCTCCAGCGCGTCGGCCAGCAGGGCGACGCTGCCGGTCAGCGCCCAGGCGCCGAGCTTCAGCGCCAGCACCAGGGCGGCGACGGCGACGCTGCCGATGGCGAAGCGGAGGGTGCGGCTCATCACGGGCAGGGTGGGCACCTATGGGCGGGGCTCTGGATCACGCGGGGCTCCGGGGTGGCCGGTGTTGTGGACCGCGGGGCGGCGGCGGGGCAAGGGGGTGCGGCGGGGCTTCCCCGAGCCGGCTCGCTTCTCCGGCCCGGCCGCTTCATGGCATGATGCCGCGCTGCACAACGGAACCGGTGCCCATGCCCCTCCCCTCCCCTGCTCCGCGCGAGCCGCTGCACCGGCGCGCGATCGACATCCGCGGCTACCGGCGGGAGGACGGGCTGTTCGACATCGAGGCGCATCTGGTCGACACGAAATCCTACCCCTTCCTCAACGACGACCGCGGCACGATCGAGCCGGGCGAGGCGCTGCACGGCATGTGGCTGCGGCTGACGGTGCGGGAGGACATGGAGATCGTCGCCTGCGAGGCGGCCTCCGACTTCACGCCCTACGCGGTCTGCCCGCAGGCGGCGCCGAATTTCGCCCGGCTGGCGGGGCTGCGGATCGGGCCGGGCTTCAACCGGGCGGTGAACGAGCAGGTCGGCGGCGTCGCGGGCTGCACCCATCTGCGGGAGCTGCTCGGGCAGATGGCGACGGTCGCCTTCCAGACGCTCTATCCGATCAGGGCCCGGCGCGAGCGGGAGGAGGCGGCGCGGATCCTGGCCGAGGGAGGCGCGGCGGGGCGGAAGCGGCCAGCGATGCTCGGGAGCTGCCTCGCCTATGCGCCGGACAGCCCGGTGGCGCTGGCGCGCTGGCCATGGCTGAAGGAGGAGGCGGGGCAAGGGCAGGACTGACCCGCCCAGGCCAGCGAGGGGCTTTGCAGCGGCGCGCCCCGTGGCTACTTGCTGCGGGGCGGCCCCGCCAAGCCGGGATGAACGGGCCGCGAGGGGTGGACCATCGCCATAACCGGATTCCTGCGCCTGGGCGCCGCGCCCGTGGGCGCCACCGGCGGCATCGCCATGATGCTGCTGGGCGTGCTGCTCTTCGCCGTCAACGACACGCTCGGCAAGTGGCTGGTCGGTGCCTATACGGTCGGGCAGCTCTTCCTCGTCCGCAGCATCGCCGGGCTCTGCTTCATGGCGCCCTTCATCTGGCGGACCGGGGCCGAGGCCTTCCTGCGGCCGCAGCGGCCCGGGCTGCAGCTGCTGCGCATCGCCTTCTCGACGCTCGAGGGCTCGCTCTTCTTCTGGGCGCTGACGGAGCTGCCGCTGGCGGAGGTCATGACCTACTACATGGCCGGGCCGATCTACGTCACCGCGCTGTCGCCCTTCCTGCTCGGCGAGCGGGTGGGCTGGCGGCGCTGGACGGCGGTTGCGGTCGGCTTCGGCGGGGTGGTGCTGGCGCTCGGGCCCTCGCCCGGCTCCTTCTCGGCCGGGGCCGCCTGCGCGCTGGTGGGCAGCTTCAGCTATGCCTGCTTCATGGTCGCCACGCGCAAGCTGGCGGGCACGCCGGGGACGGTGCTGATGACGGCGCAGCTGCTGGCGGCGCTGGCCTTCGGCGCGGTGCTGGTGCTGGTGCAGGGCTGGACGCCGCCCGGGGCGCTCGACCTCGTGCTGATGCTCTGCCTCGGGCTCGGCTCGCTGAGCGGCAATCTCTGCGTGAACCAGGCGCTGCGGATGGCGCCGGCCTCGGTGGTGGTACCCTACCAGTACACGCTGATCCTCTGGGGGATGCTGTTCGGCTACCTCTTCTTCGGCGAGGTGATCGGGCCGATGACCATGGCGGGGGCGGCGGTCATCATCGGGGCGGGGTTGTTCATCTTCATGCGGGAGCAGCAGTTGCGGGGGCGGACGGGGCTTTAGGACGCGCCCTGGACGGGACGCACCATGCGCGGGGAGAAAAGCAGAATTCGCAGTGGCTCCGGAACGGCTGCAATGGGCGGGAAGCGGCCATCCAGCCCATGCGGGCATCGCCCGATGCGCGGCCCGCCCGGGGGCCGGCACCCAGGCGGCAGGTCGCTTGCTCCGGTGTCGGCGCTGGCCGAGCAGCGTCCGGTCTTCGGGGCGGCGCTGGGATGCGTTCCTGCTCCGTCTCGGGCTTGTGCCCCTCCGCAGCGCGCTGCGCGGCGCGGAGTCTCCCCGCAGGGCCGCGGTCCGTCGCCTGCGGCGCAGGCTGAAGGACCGCTTCGGACCGCCTGCCGCGGCAGGCCCCTGGCAGGGCGGTGAGATGCCTATCCTGTGCCTTGCGCCTTGCGCACCGCGTCAAGCACCGCCTCATGCGTCGCCAGTATCCGCCGCAGCGTGGGCTTCCCCTTGTCGCTCGCCTCGGCGATGCCCTCATGCATCTCCTCGATGCCCGCCGTCATCTGCTCGGCCAGGCCGGATAGCCGCTCCTGTAGCTGCTCGCCGTCGTCCTTGAGCTCGGCCGTCCAGATCGCCAGGACGCGAGAGAATTCGGCGGCGGCGCGGGCGGGTGGGACGCCCGCTTGCAGAAGTTTGATGAGCGGGGCCAGGTCGGCATTGGGGGAGCGGGGCATGGTCGGGAAGGTAGGGAAGCGGACCCTGGGTGGCTAGACGATGAGGGTTGCTCTGGGTCGGCAACGGCCATCCCGGCATCCCCCAAAGCGACTCCCAGGTCACGCGATCGGATTCCAGGCGAAAGACGCTTCCGCGAGCCCAGCCATGCGGGAACCGCCTTCAAGGCTCCACCACCTTCCCTCCCGCCATCGGCCCCGCCACCCCCGTGGTGCCGGGGAAAGTGATCGGCAGGCCGCGCCGCACCCGCGCCGCGAGCACTCCGAAGGCTTGGGCCTCCAGCGCGTCGCCGTTCCAGCCGGCGACCTCGACGGGGCGGACCGGGACATCAAGCGCGCCTGAGAGCGCCCGCATGATCGCCGGGTTGCGCCGCCCGCCGCCGCCGACCAGCCACTGCAGCGGCGGCGCCGGGAAGTGGCGGCCGGCCGCGGTAACGCAGAGGGCGCAGAAGGTGGCGAGCGTCGAGGCGCCGTCCTGCGGCGAGAGGCGGTCGGCGCCGGCCTCCTGCAGGGCGCGGCTGAAATCGAGCCGGTCGAGCGACTTGGGCGGCGGCGCTTCCAGGTAGGGATGCGCCATGAGGCGGCCGAGGACGGCGGCGTCGGGCTCGCCGGCCAGCGCCAAGCGGCCGTCCTGGTCGTAGTCGCTGCCCGTGGACTTGCGGGCCCAGTCGTCAAGCGGGCCGTTGGCGGGGCCGGTGTCGAAGGCGATCAGCGCGCCATCCTCCCCGATCCAGGTGACGTTGCCGACGCCGCCCAGGTTCAGCACGGCGAGCGGCTTGGGGAGAGCGGCGGCCATCGCCGCATGAAAGACGGGGACGAGGGGCGCGCCCTGGCCGCCGGCGGCGACATCGGCGGAGCGGAAGTCATGGGCGACGGGGAGGTTGGTCAGGCGCGCGAGCAGCGCGGCATCGCCGACCTGCCAGGTGAAGCCGGGCTCGCGCAGCGCCTCGGCCGCGGTCGCGGCGTTGCGGCCGGGGCGGCTGGCGGGCGGGCGGTGCAGGATGGTCTGGCCGTGGAAGCCGATCAGGTCGGCGCCCTCGCGGAAGCTCTCCCAGGCGAGCTCGCGGATGCGCTCGACGGCATCGGCATGACGGTCGGTCAGGCGGCGGATGCAGTCGGCGAGGAAGGGGTCGTCCGGCGGCAGGGTCGGGGCGAGGTCGAGCAGGCGGCGGAGGTCGCGGCGGAGTGCGGGCTCGTAGGGGAGCGTGACGGTGGGGCCGATGCGGCCGATCGCCTCGCCATCCGTCTCCACCCAGGCGGCGTCCACGCCGTCGAGGGAGGTGCCGCTCATCAGCCCGATCGTTCTCAGCATCCGGATCGTGTGCTACGGGGGCGGCCCCCTCCACAAGACCAGAATATGACGCAAAGCCTCATGACCGGCCCAGACAGCGACTTCCTCCACGAGGCGCGCGAGCGCGGCTTCATCCACCAGGTGACCGATGCGGACGCGCTCTCGGCGCGGCTGCGGGCGGGGGTGGTCTCGGGCTATATCGGCTTCGACTGCACCGCCGACAGCCTGCATGTCGGCAGCCTGATGCAGATCATGCTGCTGCGGCTGATGCAGCGCTCGGGCCACCGGCCGGTGGTGCTGATGGGCGGCGGGACCACCAAGGTGGGCGACCCCTCCTTCCGCGACGAGGCGCGGCCGCTGCTGGACGACGCGGCGATCGAGCGGAACAAGGCGGGCATCCGCCGCGTCTTCGACAGGTTCCTCCGCTTCGGCGATGGGCCGGCGGATGCGGTGATGCTCGACAATGCCGAATGGCTCGACGGGCTGCGCTACATCCCCTTCCTGCGCGAGGTCGGTCGGCATTTCAGCGTCAACCGGATGCTGACCATGGACAGCGTGCGGCTGCGGCTGGACCGGGAGCAGAACCTCAGCTTCCTCGAGTTCAACTACATGCTGCTGCAGAGCTACGACTTCGCCGAGCTCCGGCGGCGGCATGGCGTTACCGTGCAGATGGGCGGCTCCGACCAGTGGGGCAACATCGTCATGGGGGTGGAGCTCTGCCGGCGGATGGATGGCGCGGAAGCCTTCGGGGTGACGACGCCGCTGCTGACGACCTCCTCCGGCGCCAAGATGGGCAAGACTGCCGCCGGCGCCGTCTGGCTGAATGCGGAGCGGGTTTCGCCTTACGACTATTGGCAGTTCTGGCGGAACACCGAGGATGCGGATGTCGGGCGCTTCCTCGCCCTCTTCACCGAGCTGCCGATGGCGGAGGTGCGGCGGCTCGGGGCGCTGGCGGGCGCCGAGGTGAACGAGGCGAAGAAGATGCTGGCGACCGAGGCCTGCGCCCTGCTGCATGGGCGGGAGGCGGCGGAGGCGGCGGCGGAGACCGCCCGCCGCGCCTTCGAGCAGGGCGAGGCGGCGGAGACGCTGCCCTCCGTCACCGCCGCGTTGCCGGCGGGGCTGCTCGACCTGCTGCTGGCGGCCGACTTCGTGAAGAGCAGGGGCGAGGGGCGGCGGCTCGTCGCCCAGGCGGGCATCCGGCTGAACGATTCCGTGGTCGAGGACCCGCTGCTCGTGGTGACGCCAGGGGACCTGCGCGAAGGGACGGCGAAGCTCTCGCTCGGGCGGAAGCGGCACGTCCTGGTGCGGCCCGGCTGAGCCATTCGCTTGAGCGGCAGCGGCGTTTGCCGTAACCTCACATTGGTGTGATCCCTGGTGGTGGTGCGGCAGCGTCGATGTCCCTCGCTCAATCTGCTGCGGCTCCCGGCTATGGCGTGCCGGCCGAGGAGAAGGCTGCCTCCAATCCCTGGCTCCTGCCCTGGCTGGCGCGGGGCGGGGCGGGGCGGTGGGCCGTCGGGAACCTCATCGTGGCCTTGCTCTATGCCGGGCTCGGCACCGTGGTCGGGCGGTTCTTCGGGGCCTATGGGCTGTTCCCGGCGCCGATCTGGCTGCCGGCGGGCCTCGCCTGCGTCGCCGCCATGGTCGGCGGACCGGGGCTGCTGCCGGGCATCTTTCTCGGCTCCTGCCTGGTCAACGGCCTGGTCTTCGGCACCGGGGCGTGGCTGACGCTCGCCGTCTCGGCGGGGAACACGCTCGGGCCCTGGGCGGGGATGCTGCTGACGCGGGCGATGCGGCCGGCGACCGGGCTCTTCACCCGCTTCGTCGGCGTGCTCGGCTTCATCCTCGGGGGCGTGCTGCTGCATGCGGCGGTGACCGCGGCCATCGGCACGCTGGCGCTCTCGCTGGTTGGGCCGATGTCGGCGGCGAAGGCCTATGCCGTCTTCTCCGCCTGGTGGCTCTGCGACAGCGGCGGGACCTTCTTCTTCGCGCCCGCCCTGCTGCTCTGGCTCGGGGCGGAGCGGCGGGCGGCGCCGACGGACCGGCCGCCGGGGCTGGTGGACCAGCTCGTCCTCGCCGGGACGGTGGGGGCGGTGGCGGCGCTCTTCGCGGTGCCGGGGGTCGGGCTGCTGGTGCGGCCCGATGCGGTCTTCCTGCTGACGGTGCCGCTGTCCTGGATCACGCTGCGGATCTCGCTGCGCGCGGCCTATACCTTGCTGACGGCGATCTGCATCGCGGCCACGGTCGGCACGGTGATAGGCCAGGGGCCCTTCCAGGGCCATGGCGTCGCCAACCCGCTGCAATCGGTCGGGCTGATGACGGTGCTTTTCGCCATGGATGCGCTGACCCTGATCGCGCTGACCAGCGAGGGGCGGGAGGCGCGGGCGCGGCTGGCCGAGGCGCGGGGGACGCTGGCGCGCAGCATGGCGCGGACCGAGACCCTGGCGCGCGAGGCGCTGACCGACCCGCTGACCGGCGCCGGCAACCGGCGGCATTTCGACCATGCGGGCGGCGCGGCGCTCTTCCGGGCACGGCAGCGGGGGGAGGCCTTCTCCATGGTCCTTCTCGACCTCGACCATTTCAAGGCGCTGAACGACCGCGCCGGCCATGAGGCGGGGGATGCGGCGCTGCGCGGCGTCGTCCGCGCCTGTCGGGCGGCGCTGCCGGGGGCGCCGCTCCTCTTCCGCATGGGAGGCGAGGAGTTCGCCGTGCTGCTGCCGGGGGTGGCGCTGGCCGAGGCAGCGGCGGTGGCGGAGCGGCTGCGGCTCGCCATCCGCGACATGCCCTGGGATGGCGGGGCGACCCGGCTGAGCGCCAGCTTCGGCGTGGCCGAGGCGGGGCTGGCCGACCGCTCGCTCGAGGCGCTGATGCGGCGGGCGGATGCCGCGGTCTATGCGGCGAAGGAGCGGGGGCGGGACCGGGTCGAGCTCGCCGCCTGATCACCGCGGCGGCGGGCCGCGGCCGTCCCAGGGCGGCTCCGGCGGGGCGCCGCCGTTGCGGGTGGTCTCCTCCCGGCCGTACTCGAAGAGGCCGAAGAGGCCGCGGAGGAAGCCCGGCGTCAGCGCCGCCAGCGGATTCACCGTGACCGCGGGGTCGGTCAACGGGCCCTGGATGCGGTAGGTCGCGGCGAAGACCCCTCCCCCGGCCTCGGGGCTGAACAGCCGGCCGACCAGGGGGATGTTGCCGAGCAGCGTGTTGAAGACATAGGCCGGGACGATGGTGCCCTCGATCTCGGCCACCGCGCGCTCGCGGAGGATGCGGCCCTTGGCGGTGACGCCGAGCGAGGCGGAGAAGGCGCGGGCATCGGTGAGCACCAGCGCCTCGGGCGTCAGGGTGAAGGGGGCGACGAGGCGGCTGAAGACCAGCCCGCCATTGCCGCGGGCCGCATCCACCACGCCGTAGAGCGTCATCGCCTGGAGGAGCTTCGCCGCGGCCGGCGCGTCGCGCAGGACGAAGCCGGTGAGCTCCGCCGTGCCTATGAGCGGGGCGCTGGGGCGCGCCTCCGGATAGAGGCCGGTGACGGCAAGGCGGCCGCCCTGGATCTCGTTCACCAGGTCGAGGGCGTTGAGCAGCCCGCCGCCATCCTCGGCGGTGAGGCTGAGCAGGCGCTGCCCGCCGCGCGGGGTGAGCGAGGCCTCGAAGGCGCCGGGCTGGGCGCGGCCCGCGGTGGGGCCGAGGCCGCGCGGGGCGGTGCGGCCGCTGGCGCGGGCCTCGCGGACCACGCCGCGGGAATCGGTGCGGGCGCGGGCCTGGACGCCGAGCAGGTTGCGGCCCTCGCCCATCGTCACCCGGTCGAAGCGGAGGTCGAGCAGGAGGGGCGGGCCGGCCGCCTCGTCCGCGGGCTGGGCCGGATGGGCGGCGGGGTCGGGCGGGCCGAGCACGGTGCGGAGGTCGAGCACCGGGCCGCGCAGCGCGATGGTCCAGGGGTCCCCGTTCCGTTCGGGCGGCAGCACCTCGCCGGTGAGGCGGGAGCCGGTGAAGAGGCTCTCGGTGATCTCCACCCGCTGCAGGCGGGACTGGGCGGCGAAGCGAACGGCGCCGCGAAGCGAGAGGCCCCTCGTCTCGACGCGGAAGCTGTCGACGGCAGCGAGCGAGTCGCCTTGGAGGCGGAGCGTGGCATCCGCCGTGCCGGGGGTGCCGGGGGGCTTGGCCCAGTTCAGCGCCTCGATGCCGAGGCGGGCCTCGGCGAGGTCGCCATGCACCACCGCCTGGCCCTGGCCGTTGCGGCGGCGCTCGGTGCGGGCCTCGAGGGCGACGGGGCCGGTGAGGATGGGGATGGCGTCGAAGCCGAGGGTGGCGATCTGCCGGGCGTCCAGCCGGCCCGTCAGCGTCGCGCGTTCCGTCACCCCGGTCGGCGGGCCGCGGCGGAAGTCGAGCTCGGCCGAGACCTTCACCGGCGCGCCGAGCAGGCTGCCCTGGCCGCTGGCGCGGAGGCCGTCGGTGTCGACGGCGATCTCGATCGTGGCGCGGTCGAGGTCCTGGTCGAGGATCAGGCCGGGCAGGCGCGCATCGGTGATGCGGGCAGTGGCCTTGATCTTCAGCATGTCGACGGGGAGGTCGTCGAGCAGGGGAAAGGCGATGTCCACCCGGGCCTCGGCGGTGCCGCCGGCGACCTGGAGCTTGAGGGGCTGGCGCTCGAAGAGCTTGAGGCGAGGGTGCTTCAGCAGCACCAGCGCATCGGCAAGGCTGCCCGCGACCTGGAGGCCGATCTCGGCATTGCCCGGCTCGGTGTCGAGGTTGAGGAAGCGGACGGTGCCGCCGCGGAGGTCGAGGCCGGCGCGGCTGCCCTCGGCGATGCCCTGGCGGCCGGCGCGGGCGCGCAGCGTGATCTCGCTGAGCGAGAATTCGGCGGTGCCGGCCACGCCCGTCGCGGGCGGGATCGGGCGGAGCCAGTGGACGGTGGCGTCGCTCGCCTCCGCCGTGCCGGAGAGGGCGGTGATGCGGAGGTCGTCCGGCGCGCCGGCCGGGGCCTCGGCCTCGACATGCCAGTGGCCGTTGCGGACCTCGCCGGCGGTGATGTTCTGGGTGATCCAGTCGCGCTCGCCGCCCTTCGGGCTGCCGAGGCCGCGCGGCCAGTAGCCGGGAAGGTCGGCGAAGGCGAGGCGGTCGAGGGCGAGGTCGAGGGCGCCGCGCCAGAGGCCGGCGGCGCGGGTGGCGGCGCCGCTCGCCTGCAAGACCGGCGCCGGGCCGCCGCGCGGCAGGCGGGGCAGGCGCAGCCTGGCGCGGTCGAGGCGGAGATGGTCGGGGGAGCCGGAAAGGGCGACCTCGGCGGCCTCCGCGCTGATGCGGCGGCCGCGGCCGAGATCGACGACGGCATTGCTGATGGCCAGCGCCAGCTGGGCATCCTCCAGCATCAGGTCGTCCATCGCCTCGGGGAGGCGGAAGCGGGCCTGCAGGCGGGCCTCGTGCAGCAGGCCGGCGGGGAGGGCGGCGAGGGTCGCGGCGCGGGCCTCGGGCGAGAGGCCGGCGGGCCAGTAGCGTGGCAGGTCGGCCGCCTGGATCGGCTCGGCGGCGAGGTCGAGCGCCGCGTTCCAGGCGCCGTCGCGGTTCAGCAGCTCGCCGCGGGCGGAGAGCGAGGGGCCGGAGCGGCCGGGGGCGGGGCCCGGCAGCGTCAGGCGGGCGGTCTCGAGGCGGAGGGCACGGCCGGTGCCGCCGGCCGCCACGGCGAGGCCGGCGAAGGGCAGGCGGCGGGGCGTGCCGTCCGGGCCGGGGCCAAAGTCGAAGGCGCCGGCGCCGGCGCCGAGGGCCGCGCGCAGGCGCTGCGGCCTGCCCTCGGCGTCGAATTCGGCATGGGCGGTGAGGCTGACCAGGGCATCGACCAGGCCGAGCGGGGCCAGCGGCGGCCAGAGGCCGGCCAGCGCGGCGGGGTGGAGGGCGGGCAGGCTGATGCCGGCGCTGAGCCGCATCGGCTCGCCCTCGGCGCGGGCCTCGAGGCGGACCTGGACGGAGGCGCCGCCGGATTCGAGGCGGGCGGCCCCCTCCCCGGCCAGGCCGCCGGCGACACCGCGGCGGAGGTCGAGCTGCGGGTTGGCCAGGGTCCAGCGGCGGCCGCTGGCGGGGTCGCGCAGGGAGAGGCTGCCGCCATGGATGCGCAGCCGCCGGACCGAGGCCATGGCGCTGCGGTCGGAGGCCGGGCGCATCAGGCCGCGCAGCGGGGCGAGCGGGTCGCCGCCGGCCGCCCCCGCCTCGCCGGGCGGGCCGATGGCGATGCTGCCGTCGGGGGCGAGGGTGGCCTCCAGCCGCGGGTTCAGCAGGGTGATGCTGGCGGGGGCGAGGACGCCGTGGAGCAGGGCGCGAAGGGACAGGGTGGCGGCGGCATCCGGCAGCTCGACGACGGGGGCGCCGGCGTGGCCGTGCAGGCGGACATCGGCGAGGCGGAAGTCGAGCGGGGCGGAGAAGCCGTTGCGGAAGCCCTCCCAGGCGATGGCGGCGCGGCCGATCTCGAGGCGGAGGCCATCGCTGCGGTCATTGACGCTGTCCTCGATCTGGCGGGCGAGGAAGGGAATCTCGAGCGGCCGCTCGCCGAGGCGCCAGGCGAGCACGCCGAGGGCAAGGGCCAGCAGCAGGACGGCGGCGAGCACGAGGTTGCAGGCGGGGCCGAGCCAGCGCCAGCCGATGCGACGCGGCGCTTGACCTGCGGGGGCGCTCACGCCTTCCCTCGGGGGTGATGCTGCAGATGGATCGCCTCCCCCGTCCCTTCGACCCCGAGGCCGCCGCGCGGCTGGCGGAACGCTTCGGCGAGCGGGACGCCGCCTGCCGGGCCTTCGCCGCCGGCGCCGAGGGGGCGGCGCTGCTGGCCGCGCTCGGCGGGCACAGCCCCTATCTCTCCGACCTCGCGGTCCGGGAGGCCCCTGCCCTGCTGCGGCTGGTCGAGCGCGGGGCGGACGAGGCCTTCGCCCTTGCCCTCGACCCGCTGGGCCGGGCCGACCCTGCGGCGGCGCGGGAGGCGGTCGGCGTGCTGCTGCGCCAGGTGAAGCGGCAGGCGGCGCTGATCGCGGCGGCGGCCGACATCGGGGGCCTCTGGACGCTCGACCAGGTGACCGGGGCGCTCTCCACCGTCGCCGAGCAGGTGATCGACTTCGCCTGCACCCACCTGCTGCTGGCCGCGGCCGGGCGGGGGGAGCTGCGCATCGCGGGCAAGAACCCGGCCTCGGGCAGCGGCCTCATCCTGCTCGGCATGGGGAAGCTCGGCGGGCGGGAGCTGAACTACTCCTCTGATGTCGACCTCATGGTGCTCTATGACCCGGAGGCGGCAGCCTATCACAGCGATCGGGCCAGCGCCTCCTACGTCCGGCTGGCGCGCGACCTGGTGCGGCTGCTCGAGGACCGGACGGCGGAGGGCTACGTCTTCCGCACCGACCTGCGGCTCCGGCCCGACCCAGCGGCGACGCCGCTCGCCGTCTCGCTCGAGGCGGCCATTACTTATTACGAGAGCATGGGCCAGAACTGGGAGCGGGCGGCCATGATCAAGGCCCGGCCGGTCGCCGGGGACCGGGCGCTCGGTGAGCAGTTCCTGCGCGAGATCAGGCCTTTCGTCTGGCGGCGGCACCTCGACTTCGCCGCCGTCGCCGACATCCACTCGATCAAGCGGCAGATCCATGCCCACAAGGCGTCGAAGGGGGCGGGGGCGACCATTGCCCTCGCCGGCCATGACGTGAAGCTCGGGCGGGGCGGCATCCGCGAGATCGAGTTCACCGCGCAGGTGCTGCAGCTGATCTGGGGCGGGCGCGACCCGGGGCTGCGCGACCCGACGACGCTCGGGGCGCTGGCGGCGCTGGCCGGGGCCGGGCGGATCGACCGGCGGGCGGCCGCCGACCTCGCCGATGCCTATGTCTTCCTGCGCAATCTCGAGCACAGGTTGCAGATGGTGGCGGACCGGCAGACTCACAGGTTGCCGGAGGACGAGGCGGGCCTCGCCCGCATCGCCTCCTTCATGGGCTATCCGTCGCTGGCCGAGTTCTCGGCGGCCTTCATGGGTCATCTGGAGCGGGTCGAGCGGCACTACGGCAATTTCTTCGAGACCACCCCGTCCGTCTCGCTCCCCGGCGGGGAGGCGCAGCAGGGCGACCTGGTCTTCACCGGGGTGGAGGACGACCCGCGGACGGCGGCCACGCTGAAGCGGATGGGGTTCGGCGACCCGGCCTCGGTCTCGGCCATGATCCGGGCCTGGCACCATGGCCGGCCGCGGGCGACGCGGAGCGAGCGGGCGCGGGAGCTGCTGACCGAGCTGATGCCGGCGCTGCTCACGGCCTTCGCCAGGCAGTCGCATCCCGACCAGGCGCTGGCACGGTTCGACCGGGTCCTGGCGCGGCTGCCGGCGGGGGTGCAGGTGCTGAGCCTGTTCCGGCGCAATCCGGCGCTGCTGGATCGGGTGGCGGGTTTGCTCGGCGCGGCGCCACAGCTGGCGGATCATCTGGCCCACAACGCGGCGGCGCTGGATGGGCTGCTGGCGGGCAGCCTCTCGCCGGCCGGAGCGGATCCGGCGGCCAGCCTGCCGGCGCTGGTCAAGGATGCGCGGCACCTCGAGGAGGCGCTGGAGGCGGCGCGGCGGCTGGCGACGGAGCGGAAATTCGAGATCGATGCGGCGGAGCTCGAAGGGCAGCTCTCGGCCGATGCGGCGGGGGAGCTGCGGGCGGACCTGGCGGATTCGGCCATCTCGGCGCTGCTGCCGCGGGTCTCGGCCGATTTCGCCGAGCGCTACGGGCGGGTGCCGGGCGGGGCGCTGGCGGTCGTCGCCTTCGGCAAGCTCGGAGGGCGGGAGATGCTGCCGGGCTCCGACCTCGACCTGGTGCTGCTCTACGACCATGACGCGGAGGCGAGCGAGAGCATCGGCGGGCGCAAGGCGCTGGCGCCCTCGGAGTACTTCATCCGCCTCGCGCCGCAGGTGGTCGGCGCCATCACCGCGCCGGGGGCCGAGGGGCGGCTCTGGGAGGTCGACATGCGGCTGCGGCCCTCCGGCAACAAGGGGCCGGTGGCGATCCGGCTGGTGGGGCTCGAGCATTATCACCGGGAGAATGCCTGGACCTGGGAGCGGATGGCGCTGACCCGGGCGCGGCCGGTGGCGGGGCCGCCGGCGCTCAAGCGGCGCATCCACGAGGTGCTGCGGGCGGCGATGATGAAGCCGGGTGCGGCGGAAGTGGCGCTGGCGGATGCGACGGCGATGCGGGCGCGGCTGCTGCGCGAGCTGCCAGCGGAGGGGCCATGGGACGTGAAGGCGATGCCGGGGGGCTTGATCGAGGTGGAATTCATCGCCCAGGCCCTGCAGCTCGCCCATGCGCCGGTCGAGCCGCGGGTGCTGGCGACGACGACGCGGACGGCGCTCGCCCGGCTCGGCCAGCATGGGGTGCTGCCGGCGGCGGAGGCCGAGTTGCTGATCGCGGCGGACCGGCTGTGGCGGACCGTGCTCGGGCTGGTGCGGCTGACCATCGGCAAGTCGCGCGAGGTAGCGCTGCCGGCGCCGGCGGAAGCGGCGCTGCTGCGGGCGGTGGGGCCGCTGCTCGATCCACGGCCGGTTGACCTTGCCGCGCTCCGCGCTCAGATGCAGGACATGGCCGGAACGGTCCGCTCGATCTTCGAGCGGCGGGTCGGCAAGCTGGAGAATGCGGGATGAGCGAGGCGGGACCGGTGGAGGGGCAGGCGGCCCCGGATTTCAGCATGCCGGCGAGCGGGGGTCGGACGGTCAGCCTAGAGGGGCTGAAGGGCGAGCCCTTCCTGCTCTACTTCTACCCGAAGGCGGATACGCCGGGCTGCACCAAGCAGGCCTGCGGCATCCAGGAGGCGCTGCCGCAGCTCGGCAGGATCGGGCTGACGGTGATCGGGGTGAGCCCGGACAAGCTCTCGCCCATCGAGAAATTTGCGAAAAAGTTCGGCCTCGAATTTCCGCTGGCCTCGGACGAGGACCACAAGGTGGCCGAGGCCTACGGGACCTGGGTCGAGAAGTCCATGTACGGCAAGACCTACATGGGGATGGAGCGGAGCAGCTTCCTCGTCGGCGCCGACGGCAAGGTCGCCCGCGTGTGGCGGAAGGTGAAGCCGGAGGCGCATGCGGCGGAGGTGCTGAAGGCCGCCGCCGCGCTCTGACTACATCTGCTTGTAGTCCTCGGTCGCCACATCGGTGCCGAACTGGCCGCGGTCCTCGGGCAGGGGGCCGGGCTCGGCGGCATGGCCGGTGTCCATCGGCGCGCCGAGCATCGGGCCGCCCTCGCCGAGGGGGAGGGCGCGCTCGGCCGTGCAGGAGCAGACCGTGCTGCCGTCGGCGAGGAGGTTCGGCATCGTCACCTCCTCGCAATGCGGGCATTGCACGGCGTCGAGCCGCGGGGAGGCGGGCGGGGGTGCGCTGTCGCTCATGGCCCCCTCAATGCGCGAGGCGGGGCGGGGTTCAGTTGATCTGGGAGAGGTCCTCGGCGAGGACGACGATCTGGATGGCGTAGGAGACCTCGCCATCCTCCATGTCGCGGTGGACGGTGCCGACGAATTCCGAGCCGACGAAGAGCTCCACCGAGGCGTTCTTGCGCTGCGGAGTGGTGAGCTTGATGCGGTCGTTGCCCAGCAGCCGGCGGAGATGCGCCTGCACCGCGGCGAGTTCGGCTGGGGTCATTCTGGCTAATCCTGACAAAGACGGGAGCGCGGAGGCATAGACCCAGCCGCGGCCGGCGGCTACCCCTTTGATCCGGCCTCCTCCGGCGTCAGCAGGCGCAGCGAGAGGGCGTGCAGGCCGCCCGAGAACTCGGCCTCCAGCGCGGCATGGACGGCGCGCGACCGGGCGAGGCGGCCGAGGCCCGAGAAGCGGTCGCTCACCACCTGCAGGCTGTAATGGGTCTCGCCGCCGGGGCGGGCGCCGGCATGGCCGGCATGGCGGTGGCTGTCATCCTCGACCGTGACCGAGGCGCCGGGGAAGGCGGCCTGGATGGCGGTTTCGATGCGGCTGGCGCGGGTCTGCATGGGTGGGTTCTCCCGCCTTTCGGGCGAAGGGGCAAGCGGGGCCGGCTCGGCTTGCAGAGGCAGGGGTGGGCGCCCATAAATCACCGATGCCCCCCCGACGCGGCGCCAAGCCCGAGCCCCTGAGCCCGCCCCGCCCCTGCGACATGCCGGGCTGCGAGGCCGCGGGCGAGTTCCGGGCGCCGAAATCCCGCACCAGCCTCAACGAGTACCGCTGGTTCTGCCTGCCGCATGTGCGCGAGTACAATGCCTCCTGGGACTATTACAAAGGCATGGGGCCGAACGAGATCGAGGCCAATCTCCGCCATGACACCGCCTGGCAGCGGCCGACCTGGCCGCTCGGGCGGCTCGGCGGCAGCCACCGGCGGCTCAGCCCGGAATTCCTCCGCGACCCGCTCGGCCTGCTCTACGCGACGCCGCTGCATGCCAAGCGGACGAAACAGCCCGAACGGCCGCAGGCGCCGCCCGAACTGCGGGCCGCGCTCGACGTTCTCGGGTTGGAGTGGCCGCTCGACCAGCCGAGGCTGCGCGCCCGCTACCATGAGCTCGCCAAGCAGCTGCACCCGGATGCCAATGGCGGCGACCGCGGCGCAGAGGACCGCCTGAAGGATGTCAACCGCGCCTACAGCCTGCTGCGCCAGCGCGCCGGGGCCGGCCGCTTCGAGGCGGCGCCGGCCGAGGCGCGCTAGTGTCCGGCCCGCGAGGCCTGTGGGTTCACCCACGGGCGTGGCGGACCAGCGGGCCGTCCGCCGTGCCGAAATCGCCCCGAGCCGGGTAGCCTCCCGGACGTCCCTGCCCTAGACTTTCCTCAAGAACCTGAGCGGATGCCGATGACCAAGGTCGCCAACCTCGCCGAAATCCGTCCCACCTCGGCGATCGAAGCCCCGGACACCAGCGTGAACGCGCGCGAGGCCTTCGGCCTTGACCTCGACATGCAAGTGCCCGCCTTCTCGCAGCGCACCGAGCACGTGCCGGAGGTGGACGACACCTACCGCTTCGACCGCGAGACGACGCTCGCCATCGTCGCCGGCTTCGCCAGCAATCGCCGCGTGATGATCCAGGGCTACCACGGCACCGGCAAGTCCACCCATATCGAGCAGGTGGCGGCGCGGCTGAACTGGCCCTGCATCCGCGTCAACCTCGACAGCCACATCAGCCGCATCGACCTGATCGGGAAGGACGCGATCGTCCTGAAGGACGGCAAGCAGGTGACGGAGTTCCGCGAGGGCATCCTGCCCTGGGCGCTCCAGCACCCCTGCGCGCTGGTCTTCGACGAGTACGACGCGGGCCGGCCGGACGTGATGTTCGTCATCCAGCGGGTGCTCGAGGTCGAGGGCAAGCTGACCTTGCTCGACCAGAACCGGGTGATCCGGCCGAACCCCTATTTCCGCCTCTTCGCCACGGCGAACACGGTGGGCCTCGGCGACACGACGGGCCTCTACCACGGCACGCAGCAGATCAACCAGGGCCAGATGGACCGCTGGAACATCGTCGCCACGCTGAACTACCTGCCGCATGCGCAGGAGACGCAGATCGTGATGGCGAAGCTCGGCATCGACCCGTCCGACGCGAAGATGAAGAAGCGCGTCGAGGCGATGGTGGCGCTGGCCGACCTGACCCGCGCGGGCTTCATCGCCGGCGACATCTCGACCGTGATGTCGCCGCGGACGGTCATCACCTGGGCCGAGAACACCCGCATCTTCGGCGATGTCGGCTTCGCCTTCCGCCTCACCTTCCTCAACAAGTGCGACGAGGCGGAGCGCAGCACGGTGGCTGAGTACTACCAGCGCTGCTTCAACGAGGACCTGCCGAGCACGGGGCTGCTGAAGAAGGCGGGGTGAGCCCCGCCCTCTCAGCCACCAGCGGCCGGGACTGAAGCGGAAGCCATAGAACCATGTCGAAGCAGGACCTGACCCGCCAGGAAGAGTTCAAGCGCGCCACCGCGGGCACGCTGCGCGCCATCGCCCATGCCAATGCGGAGGTCCAGGTGGCTTTCCAGCCAGGGCCGGGGGGCGTCTCGGGCAAGCGCGTGCGGCTGCCGCTGCCGACCCGCGCCCTGCCGCCGGCGGAGATGGCGAAGCTGCGCGGTGCGGCGGACGCGGCGGCGCTCAAGCTGCGGCATCATTCGGAGGCCGTGCATGCGGCGCGGGTGCCGCAGCGGCGCGAGGCGCGCGAGGTCTATGACGCGCTCGAGGATGTCCGCGTCGAGGCGGTCGGCAGCAAGCACATGGCCGGCGTCGCCGCCAATCTCCGGGCGCGGCTGAACGACCTCTGCGAGACCGAGGGCTACGACCGGATGACCCGGAAGGACCAGCTGCCGCTGCCGGCGGCGCTGTCCCTCCTGGCGCGCGAGCGCATCTTCGGCGAGCCGGCGCCGCAGGCGGCGCATCGCGTGCTCGACCTCTGGCGGGAGACGCTCGGCGAGGGCGCCGATGCGGCGCTTGGGGAGATGGCGCGCTCGACCGACGACCAGGACGCCTTCGCCCGCGCCGCCCGCAAGCTGCTGACCGCCCTTGACCTGGCCGAGGCCGAGGTGGAGAGCGAGGCCGAGGAGCAGGAGGACGGCGAGGAGAGCGGCGAGCAGTCCAGCCAGCAGGACCAGTCCGGCGAGGGCGAGGCCCAGGCGCAGGACCAGGAGAGCATGCTCGGCGCCCAGCCCGAGACCATGCAGGGCGAGGCGGCCGAGGAGGAGGCGCAGGAGACCGAGGACGAGGGCGCCGCCGCCGAGGGCGACGACAAGCCCGGCGGGCCTCAGCAGCGCCGCGAGGTGCCGCAGACCGACGACGCCAGCCGCTACCACCCCTTCACCACCAATTTCGACGAGATCACCGAGGCGGAGGAGCTCTGCGACCCGGAGGAGCTGGGGCGGCTGCGCCAGCAGCTCGACCAGCAGCTCAGCCACCTGCAGGGCGTCGTCTCCAAGCTCGCCAACCGGCTGCAGCGGCGGCTGCTGGCGCAGCAGCAGCGGGCCTGGGAGTTCGACCTCGAGGAGGGGACGCTGGATGCGGCGCGGCTCGCCCGCATCGTCGCCAACCCGATGCTGTCGCTCTCCTACAAGCGCGAGCGCGAGGCGGATTTCCGCGACACCGTCGTCTCGCTGCTGATCGACAATTCGGGCTCCATGCGCGGGCGGCCGATCACGGTCGCGGCCATGTGCTCCGACATCCTGGCCCGCACCCTCGAGCGCTGCGCGGTCAAGACCGAGATCCTCGGCTTCACCACGCGGGCCTGGAAGGGCGGGCAGAGCCGGGAGCGCTGGGTGCAGGAGGGCAAGCCGCGCAATCCGGGGCGGCTGAACGACCTCCGCCATGTCGTCTACAAGTCCGCCGACGCCCCCTGGCGCCGCGCCCGCAAGAATCTCGGCCTGATGCTGCGCGAGGGGCTGCTCAAGGAGAACATCGACGGCGAGGCGCTGGAATGGGCCTACAAGCGCCTGCGCGGCCGGCCCGAGCACCGGCGCATCCTGATGGTGATCTCGGACGGGGCGCCGGTGGACGACAGCACGCTCTCCGTGAACCCCGGCAACTACCTCGAGCGGCATCTGCGGAAGGTCATCGCCGATATCGAGGGGCGGGGCGATGTGGAGCTCATCGCCATCGGCATCGGCCATGACGTGACGCGCTACTACCGCCGGGCCGTGACCATCGTCGATGCCGAGGAGCTGGGCGGGACGATGATGAAGAAGCTGGCCGAGCTCTTCGACGAGGATGCGGCGGAGGCCTGGCAGCGGGCCTCGGCGGAGCGCTCCGCCGTTCTTGTGTGACACGGGGCGGGTTTTCGCCCTATTGGCTAGGCCTTGTTGAAGGCTGATCGGCAAGGACCGGGTTTTTATGCGCTCGCGGGCTCCGTACCGCCTGTCCCGCCGGGCGATGCTGGCGGCGCTCGCCCTCGCCGGCTGCTCCCGCGGCGGGGCGCAGTCCGTGGCGCGGCCGCTGGCGCTCGACCCGCTCCCGGCGGGGAGCCGGCTGGAGGCGCTGGGCGGCTTGCAGCTCAGCGACGAGGTGCTGGGCTTCGGCGGGCTCTCGGCGCTGCATATCGACGATGACCTGCGGCTGACGGCGATCAGCGATGTCGGCCATTGGGTGACGGCGCGGCTGGTGCTGCGCGAGGAGCGGCCGCAGGGGCTGGCCGAGCTGCGGACCGGGCCGTTGCGCGACGGCAGCGGGGTTCCCTTGCGGCGGGGCTATGGCGGGGATGCCGAATCCCTCGCCCGGCTGCCGGATGGGGGGTGGCTGGTCGGGTTCGAGCGCTGGCAGCGGATCCGGCGGTACCGCGACATCGACGGGCCGGGCGAGTATGTGGAAGCGCCGCCGGGGCTGGAATTCGCGCCGAGGAATGGCGGGCTGGAATCCCTCGCTGTGCTGCGGGACGGGCGCTGGTTGGCGATCACCGAAAAATTCTACCCGAGGGGGAACGAGGCGCTGCGGCGGGCCTGGATCGGCGGGCCGGGCAACTGGCGGCGCATCGCCTATCGGCCGGAGGAGGGGTTCGACCCGGCGGATGCGGCGGCGCTGCCCGAGGGTGGGGCGCTGGTGCTGGAGCGCAGCTTCTCGATCTTCGCCGGCTTCGGCGGGCGGGTGGTGCGGCTCTCCGCGGCGCAGCTGGACGGCGCGGTGCTGGAGGGGGAGGAGGTCCTCCGCCTCGACGGGCCGGTGCCGCGGGACAATTTCGAGGGCATAACCGTCTTCCGCGCCGGCGGGCGGACGCTGGTGGCGCTCGTCTCCGACGACAACGAGAACATGCTGCAGCGGAGCCTGCTGCTGCTCTTCGCCGTGCTGGACGAGTAGCGGCTCAGCCGCGGAGGCGGCGGAGGATGCCCTGCGCCGCCGCGACGCCGGTGCTGAAGCAGGCCTGCAGCAGGTAGCCGCCGGTCGGCGCCTCCCAGTCCAGCATCTCCCCGGCGACGAAGGTGCCGGGCCGGCTGCGGAGCATGAAATGCTCGTCCACCGCATCCCAGCGCAGGCCGCCGGCGGTGGAGATGGCACGCTCGATCGGGGCGGTGCCGGTCAGGCGGAGGGGCAGCGCCTTCACCAGGCGGGAGAGGGGCTGGGTGGCCCCGGCATGCAGCGCCTCCTGCACCAGGCCGATGGCGACGGGGGCGAGGCCGGCGCGGCGGAGGTGGTTCGCCCGCGAGACGCCGCCACGCGGGCCGTCGAGCCGGGCGGCCAGCGCCTCGGGCGGGTCGTCGGGGCGGAGGTCGAGGCTCGGGGTGGCCTGGCCCTCGGCGGCGATCGCCTCGCGCAGGGGAGCCGAGAGGGCGTAGAGGGCGCCGCCTTCGAGGCCGGTCGCCGTCACCAGCGCCTCCCCCCGCACCCGCTGGCCGCGGAAGTCGAGGGCGATGCGCTTCAGCGGCTGGCCCTCGAAGCGGCGGAGGAAGACCTCGGACCAGGCGCAGAGGAAGCCGCAATTGGCGGGGCGGAGGGCGGAGACGGCGCCGGGGAAGAGGCGCGTCCAGGCACCGTCGGAGCCGAGGCGGGGCCAGGAGGCGCCGCCGAGCGCCAGCAGCGTCGCGGCGGGGCGGAGCGCCAGCGGACCACTGGGGGTGGCGACGCGGAGGGCGCCGGCCTCGTCCCACCCCTCCCACTGATGGCGGAAGCGGAAGGTGACCCCCTGCCCCGCCAGCCGTGCCAGCCAGGCGCGCAGCAGGGGCGAGGCCTTCAGCGCGCGCGGGAAGACGCGGCCGCTGGTGCCGGTGAAGAGGGGCTGGCCGAGGGCTTCCGCCCAGGCCACCAGCGCCGCGGGTGGAAAGGCGCGGAGCGCAGGCTCAAGGCGCGCGCGGGTCGGGCCGTAGCGGGGGAGGAAGCGGTCCAGCGGTTCCGAATGGGTGAGGTTCAGCCCGCCGCGGCCGGCGATCAGCAGCTTGCGGCCGGGGCTCGGCATGCGGTCATGGATGGTGACGGGAAGGCCGGCCAGGGCGAGCGTCTCGGCCGCCATCAGCCCGGCGGGGCCGGCGCCGATGATGGCCACGTCATTGGGGGTCATGGCGGCTTGTAACGCCGCAGGCATGGGCGGTGAACCCGGGGCAGTGCGGGCCGTTAGGGGGCGGAACCGAAATGGAGAGAACAGATGGCCGATGGTTTCCTGTCCAGCCTCCGCTCCCGCGCCGATGACATGCGCGGGGATGCGGAGCGCTATGGCCGCCGCGCCTCGAGCGACCTGCGCGACGCCGGCAGCTCACTGCGCGAGCGGGGCGACGATGCGCGGGGCGAGCTGGCGCGGCTCTGGGGGCAGCTCGAGGACCTGGTCGAGCGGCGGCTCGGGCCGGCGGCGAACGACGTCGCCGAGCGGGCCGGCAGCTATGCGCGCGACGGGCGCGAGGTTGCCTATGACGTGGCCGACCAGCTCCGCGAAGTGACGCGCTCGCGGCCGCTGCTGGCCATCGGCGTGGCGGTGGCGGCGACCTGGGTCATCAGCACCATGCTGCGCAGCCGGCGGTAGGGCCGAAGGGGGGGCTTCGCGGCCCCCCAGCTCCCGCCTTCGGCCCCTGAGTTTGAACTGGATTCAGGCGCCCCGAAGGCCAAAATAGGGGGCAATGAACCAGATCCTCCCGCCCGTGATGTTCTACCCGCCGAAGCGGCCGGCGCCGCCGCCGGAGCGGCGGCTGAAGGTCGTTTCGCCCTTCGAGCCCAATGGCGACCAGCCCGAGGCCATCCGCCAGCTCGTCTCCGGCCTCAAGGCCGGGGAGCGGGACCAGGTGCTGCTCGGCGTCACCGGCTCGGGCAAGACCTTTACCATGGCGAAGGTGATCGAGCAGCTGCAGCGGCCGACGCTGATCCTCGCGCCGAACAAGACGCTGGCCGCGCAGCTCTACGGGGAGATGAAGAGCTTCTTCCCGGAGAACGCGGTCGAGTATTTCGTCTCCTACTACGACTACTACCAGCCCGAGGCCTATGTGCCGCGGACGGACACCTATATCGAGAAGGATGCGCAGATCAACGAGCAGATCGACCGCATGCGCCACTCCGCGACCCAGAGCCTGCTGGAGCGGAACGACGTGGTGATCGTCGCCTCGGTCTCCTGCATCTATGGCATCGGCTCGGTCGAGACCTATTCGCGGATGGTGGTGAAGCTCGAGACCGGCGGGCGCATCGACCGCGACACGCTGATCAAGGGGCTGGTCGAGCAGCAGTACCGCCGCAACGACAGCTTTTTCGCGCGCGGCACCTTCCGCATCCGCGGCGAGACGGTGGACATCTGGCCGGCCCAGCTGGAGGACCGCGCCTGGCGCGTCAGCCTGTTCGGCGACGAGATCGACGCGCTGAAGGAATTCGACCCGCTGACCGGCGAGATCACCGGCGAGATGGCGCGCGTCAGCATCTACGCCAACAGCCACTACGTCACGCCACGGCCGACGCTGCAGCAGGCGATCATCTCCATCAAGGCGGAGCTGAAGCAGCGCCTCGCCGAGCTGCACGAGGCCGGGCGGCTGCTGGAGGCGCAGCGGCTGGAGCAGCGCACGCAATTCGACATCGAGATGCTGGAGACCACCGGCTCCTGCAAGGGGATCGAGAATTACAGCCGCTACCTGACGGGCCGGAAGCCCGGCGAGCCGCCGCCGACGCTCTTCGAGTACCTGCCGGAGAATGCGCTGCTGGTCGTCGACGAGAGCCATGTGACGATCGGCCAGTTGGGCGGGATGTACCGGGGCGACTTCGCGCGGAAGAGCGTGCTCAATGAGTTCGGCTTCCGCCTGCCCTCCTGCACCGACAACCGCCCGCTGAAATTCGAGGAGTGGGAGGCCTACCGGCCCGAGACCGTCTTCGTCAGCGCGACGCCCGGGCCGTGGGAGATGGAGAAGACGGGCGGCGTCTTCGCCGAGCAGGTCATCCGCCCGACCGGGCTGATCGACCCGGTGACGGAGATCCGCCCGGTCGAGGGGCAGGTGGACGACCTGCTCGCCGAATGCCGCGACCAGATTGCCAAGGGCGGCCGCGTGCTGGTGACGACGCTTACCAAGCGCATGGCGGAGGACCTGACCGAGTACATGACGGAGGCGGGCATCAGGGTCCGCTACCTGCACTCCGACGTCGACACGCTGGAGCGGATCGAGATCATCCGCGACCTCCGCCGCGGCGTCTTCGACGTGCTGGTCGGCATCAACCTGCTGCGCGAGGGGCTCGACATCCCCGAATGCACGCTGGTCGCCATCCTCGATGCCGACAAGGAGGGCTTCCTCCGCTCCGCCACCTCGCTGATCCAGACCATCGGCCGCGCCGCGCGCAATGCCGAGGGGCGGGTCGTGCTCTATGCCGACCGGATGACCGACAGCCTGCGCCGCGCCCTAGAGGAGACCGAGCGGCGGCGGACCAAGCAGATGGCCTGGAATGCCGAGCACGGCATCACGCCGACCACCATCAAGCGGCAGATCGCCGATGTCATGCAGTCGGTCTACGAGCAGGACTACGTGACGGTCGAGGCGGTGGAGGGCGACGCCAGCGCGCAGTTCATCGGCAGCAACCTGCGGGCCACTATCGCCGACCTGGAGAAGCGGATGCGCGCCGCCGCGGCCGACCTCGAATTCGAGGAGGCGGCCAGGCTGCGCGACGAGATCAAGCGCATGGAGGCGCTCGATCTCGGGCTGGAGCCGAACCTCGCCGGGCGCAGCCTGCAGGAGAGCGCGCCGAAGGCGCCGGCCAAGGGGCCGGGGCGGCCCAAGGCGGACTGGAAGCCGAAGCCGCTCGGCCCGGGCGGCGGCGGCTACGACCCGGAGAAGCGGCGGGGCGGCCGGCGCCGGGCCTGAGCGGGGAACACCCCGCCCCTCACCCGCGTTGCCTCGGCAGGGCGCAGAGGAGGCGGATATGGGCGAGTTCACCGGCAGGATCACGATCGACCGCTCTGCGGCCGAGGTTTTCGCCTTTCTCTCTGACCCCACCGCCATGCCGCGCTACCTCCAGACCGTCCGGCGGGTGGAGCAGACCGGCCCCGGGCGCATCGCCATGGAGGGCGAGGCGCATGGGCATGACTACCGCGACGAGGGCTGGATCCAGGTCGAGCCCGAGGCGCGGCGGATGCGCTGGGGCTCCGACCGGATGAAGGATTACGGTGGCGAGCTTGAGGTGCGCGAGGCGGGCGGCGGGGCCGAGGTCTCGATCCAGCTCAGCATCACGCCGGAGCCGGCAGTGGCCAAGCGGATGGAGCAGGAGAACGGCGCCGTCGACCATGCCATGCGGCTGGCGATGGAGCGGACGCTCGGCGCCATCAAGGTGGCCTGCGAGGGCAGCGGCGACCCGGCGCCGGATGCACCGCGCAGCGCGGACGACCTGCGGGACAGCCGGGCCTTCGGCGGCAGCGCGACCCTGAACCCCGACATCTAGAGCTAACTCCGATCGGGTGGAAACACCTGATCGGAGTAGTTCGTCTGGCCAGACAATAGGTTAGAGCGGCTTCCGTGAGCCAGTGCGAACGGAAACCGCTCTGGCACGGCTCCCGTCCGCCTCGACGCGCCAAGGCAGGCTCAAGGCCTTCCCTAGCCGGACAGATGGCGCCGCCTGGATCAAACCGCCTGGTCGGCGCTTGCCTCGGCAGCGGGGGCCAGGGGCTGGCGGAGTGCCGCCTGCCACAGCACATGGACCAGGTTTTTCGGGTCGAAGGGCTTGCGCACGACCGGGACGTCGGTATGGCAGCCCCGGCCGAGATCGTCGCCATAGCCCGTCAGGAAGACGAAGGGCACGGCGAGCCGGGCCAGCCGGTCCGCCACCGGCAGGGCGCTGCGGCCGCCGAGATTGAGGTCGAGCAGGCAGGCGTCGAGCCCGTCATCGGCGCAGGCCGCATCGATCCGGTAGAGCGCATCCTCGACGGAGGCGGAGGTGCCGAGAATCGTGGCGCCGGCCTCGGCCAGTTCGTCCTCGATGAGCATCGCCACCAGCGCCTCATCCTCGACGACAAGGAGGCGAAGCGACTTTAACCTGATTGGTACGTCTTCCGGACGCGTCACGGACATCATGAACCCCCCCGGGGGCGATGGCGGGCAGGAAAGCGCCATCCGGCAGCATTCGTCTGTACGTTTGAGGACCGCCGCAGCGTCAGCGGCTGCCGCGCCCGGCCAGCCTCTCGGCTTCCTGCAGGACGGCGGCGTAGCACTCGCAGGAGGCGGCCTCGAGGCCCTGGCGGTTGGTGATCTCGAGCTGGCCACGCTCGTAGCGGATGAAGCCGGCGCGCTGCAGGCTGCCCGCCGCCACCGTGACGCCGGCGCGCCGCACGCCGAGCATCATCGAAAGCAGCTCATGAGTGATGGTGAAGCGGTCGCCGGCGGCGCGGTCATGCGCCATCAGCAGCCAGCGGGCCAGGCGCTGCTCGGTATGGTGGCGGCCGTTGCAGGCGGCGGTGCGGGCCACCTGCTGGTGATGCGCCATGGCGTAGAGCAGCACCTGGCGGCGCAGGGCGGGGCTCCACTCCAGCGCCTCGGTGAAGGCTTCGGCCTCGAGCTGCAGGGCGACGCCGCCATGCTGGACCATGCCCTCGATGTCGGAGCGGTCGGTCCCGTAGACCAGCGGCAGGCCAAGCACCCCCTCGGAGCCGACCAGCCCGACCTCGGCGCCGTCGCCATCCTCGAGGGTGATGATCATGGAGACGAAGCCGGATTCGATGAAGTGCGCGGCGGCGATGGGGCCGCCCGGTGTCTGGATGCTTTGGCGGAAGGGCAGCTCGACGGGCTTCAGGTCGGGCCAGAGGCGGTGCAGGTCGGCGGGCGGCAGGGCGTCGAGGATTCGGTTCGACGGGGCAGGACATCCGGATTCGCTCAATGACCGCTCCTCGCCGGGTTCGGGCGAGAGCCCGGTTCTCGCAGCCGCCCGCGCGGCGCGACGGCGCGGGGGGCCAGACAGTAATGAACGATCCTCGTCATGTCGGTACGGTTTCAACGCCCTGGCATCGGTCAGCCGGCGGGGCCGGATGGCAGCCAGACCTTGAAGCAGGCGCCGCTGCCCGGCTCGCTTTCGATCAGCAGCAGGCCGCGATGGCGGTTGACGATGTGCTTGACGATGGCGAGCCCAAGCCCCGTGCCGCCGGCGCTGCGCGAGCGGCCGCGGTCGACGCGGTAGAAGCGCTCGGTGAGGCGGGGAATGTGCTCGGGCGGGATGCCGGGGCCGTCGTCCTGGACGGAGAGGAGGACGCCGGGGCGGCTCGGCAGGCGCGGGCCGCCGGTGCAGCGGGCGACGCCCAGGCGAACGGCGCCGCCCTCGCGGCCGTGGCGGATGGCGTTCTCCAGCAGGTTGCGCAGCACCTGGGCGAGCTGCTCGGCATCGGCGGGGGCGGCGGTGGCGCCCGGATCGATCTCGGCCGAGAGGCTCACGCGGCGGGCGCGGAACAGCGGCTCCAGCGCATCGGCCTCGGCCCGGGCGATGGCGGCGAGGTCGGCCTGGCCGGTCGGCGGCTGGTGCTCGGTCAGCTCGATGCGGGACAGGCCGAGCAGGTCGTCGATCAGCCGCCGCATGCGCTCCGACTGCTCGGCCATGATGCCGAGGAAGCGCTGGCGGGCGGCGGGGTCGTCCTCCGCCGGGCCGCGCAGCGTCTCGATGAAGCCGATGAGGCTGGCGAGCGGGGTGCGCAGCTCGTGGCTGGCATTGGCGACGAAGTCGGCGCGCATGCGCTCCACCGCGCGCTCGCGGGAGCGGTCGGAGAGGAGGATGACGATGCGGCCGCCATCGGCCAGCGCCGGCTCCATCGGGATGACCTGGGCGGCGATCTCCCGCGTCACCCGCACGGGGAGGGCGATGTCGGCGGTCTGCGGCCGGCCCTCGGCAAGCGCGCGGTCGACGGCATCGGCGAGCATGGGGTGGCGGAGCAGGGCGGCGACGTCGCCGTCGCGCGGCGCGCCCTGGCCGGCGGCGCCGAAGAGTGCGCGGGCGGCGGCATTGGCGCGGAGCGGGCGGCGCTCCGGCGAGAGGACGAGGAGCGGGTCGGGCAGGCGCTCGACGATCGCCTCGTCGGCGCGGCGGAGGCGGCCCACCAGCTCGCCCTGGTCGGCCAGCGTGCGGGCGAGGCGCCCGACGCCCTCGGCGATCTCGGCGACGGCGGGCAGCAGGGGTGTGCCGTTGGGCGGGACGAGGCGTCCGTCGGCGGCGGCGGCGCGGCGCAGCGCCTCGGCCAAGCGGGCGAGGTTGCCGATCCAGAGCTGGGCGACGGCCAGCGCCCCGAGGATGCAGGCGGCGAGGGCGAGCAGGCCGGGGCCGAGGGCGAGCTCCCCCTCGGCCAGCAGCAGCAGCAGGACGAGGACCGGCACGGCGCCGATCAGCCCCGCCGCGGCGACGACCCGGCCGGGCGGCGGTCGGGTGGCCATGGCGCGCTAGCTGGCGCCGGGGATCGGGGCGGGCTGCACGAGGCGGGGCTCGCCGGAGGGGTCGACCGCGAAGACGGCAAGGCCGTGCTGGGCGATGCCGTCCGGGCCGAGGCGGACCGGGCCGTCGGCGCCGAGCATGGCCTCGCCGACCGGGGCCATGCCGCTGCGGGCGGCGCGGCTGGCGAGCGCGGCCGCGTCATAGGCGACGCCGGCGAGGCGGGGCGGGCGCTCGCCGAAGGCCTGCTGGTAGCGCTGGTCGAAGCCGGCGCGGGTCGCCGGGTCGGGGCCGGGGAACCAGGCCTCGGCGAGGGCGGGCTCCTGGGCGACAACCGGGTCCTGCGCCCAGAGCACGGTGCCGAGCAGGCGGGGCTTGGCGGGGAGCGCGGCGGACAGGGTCTGGGCGGCGGCCCGGGCGCGCTCGCCGCCGAGGCCGAGCAGGACGGCATCCAGCCCTTCCGGTCCGGCCTGAGCGACGAGGTCGCGGGCGGCGGCGGCGCTGTCGCCGAGGCGGGCCTGCAGCACCACGATCGGCGCGGGGAGGCCGAGGGCGGGCAGGCGGGTGCGCAACGCCGTGGCGAGGCGGCGGCCAAACTCGTCCTCCGGCGCGATGAGGCCGAAGCGGCGGGCGCCGGCCTCGGCGGCGGCGGCGGCGACGCGCTCGGCCTGCTCGGCGGGCGTGGTGCCCAGCACCCAGACCCCGCTGCCGGCCTGGGCGGCATCGCTGGTGAAGGCCATCACCGGGACGCCGGCGGCGCGGGCCCGGGCGCCGACGACGGCGGTCTCGGTCAGGGTCAGCGGTCCGGCGAGCGCCCGGGCCCCCTCCCCCAGCGCCGATTGCGCGGCCTGGGCGGCGCCGGCGGGGCTGCTGGCGGTGTCGCGGGGCAGGAATTCGACCGAGGGGTCGTTCTGGTCGAAGAGGGCGAGTTGGGCGGCGTTGAGCATCGCCTGGCCAAGCGGGCGGTTGGAGCCGGAGAGCGGCAGCAGCAGGCCGACGCGGGTGCGCGGGATCTCGGGCAGCGGCGCGGCCTGGGGCAGGTTGCCGGGCGTGCCGTAGGAGGGCGGGGCTTGCGCGACGCAGGCTGCGAGGGGAAAGAGCAAGGCGAGCCGCAGCAGGTGGCGAAGCGGGGTGCGGCGTGACGGAACCGGCAATCGAACCTCCTGACCCTTCCCCCGATGGGCCGCTGCCGGGGCTGACCCTGGTGGCGACGCCGATCGGCAATCTCGGCGATCTCTCGCCCCGCGCGCTGGCCACGCTGCGCGGCGCCGATGCCGTGCTCTGCGAGGATACCAGGGTAACCGGCGCCATGCTGGCACGGCATGGTGTTTCGGTGACCCTGCTTCCTCTGCACGAGCACAACGAGGATGACCAGACCCCACGGGTGCTCGATCGGCTGCGGGCGGGGGCGCGGATCGCTCTCGTTTCCGATGCGGGGACGCCGCTGGTCTCCGATCCCGGCTACCGGCTGGTGCGGGCGGCGATCGCGGCGGGGCTGAAGGTCGGCGCGGTGCCCGGGCCGAATGCGGCGGTGATGGCGCTGACGCTCTCCGGCCTGCCGCCGCATCCCTTCCTCTTCCAGGGGTTCCTGCCGTCGAAGTCCGGGCCGCGGGCGGCGGAGATCGCGCGGCTGCGGGCGGCGGAACGGGCGGGGCTCAGCGCCAGCCTCGTGCTCTACGAGGCGCCGCACCGGCTCGCGGAGACGCTGGCGGCGCTGGCGGATGGGCTCGGCGCGGACCGTGCGGCGGCGGTGGCGCGGGAGATGACGAAGCGCTTCGAGGAGGTCAGGCGCGGCAGCCTCGCCGCGCTGGCGGCGCATTATGCCGCCGAGGCGGCGCGGGGCGAGATCGCGATCGTGATCGGGCCGGCGCCGGAGGAAGCCACCGGCGAGGCGGAGCTCGACCGGGCGCTCCGCGATGCGCAGGCGGCCGGGATGAGCCTCCGCGATGCCGCGGCGGCGGCGGCGGCGGCGACGGGGCTGCCGCGGAAGCAGGTTTATCGGCGGGCGCTGGAGCTGGGAGGCGGCGATGGCGAGGGCTGAGGGCGGCAAGGCAGCCGCGGCGGCGCAGGAGCGGCGGGTGCGGCGGGTGCTGGAGGCCAGCGCCGAGGAGACCGACCATCAGGTGAACGCCGCCCAGCTCATCGCCTTCGATGCCATGGAGGCCAAGGGGAAGGAGCGTCTCGCCCTGGCCGGCAAGGCGCTGCAGGCGAGCCCGCTCTGCGTCGATGCCTGGGGCATCCTGGCGAGCGAGGCGCCGGAGGGCGCGCCCCTCACCCTCGATCTCTGGCGCCAGGCGGTGGCGGCGGGCGAGGTGATGCTCGGCCCCTGGCGGATGGCAGCCTGGCGGGGCGAGTTCTGGTCCGTCACGGAAACCCGGCCCTATATGCGGGCGCGCCAGGGCCTCGCCTTCGAGCTGCGCCGCCAGGGGCAGGTGGCGGAGGCGAACGACACGCTGCGCGGCACGCTGGCGCTGAACCCGAACGACAACATGGGCGCGCGCTACATCCTGCTCGACTGGCTGCTGGAGGCCGGGGCGGTCCCCGAGGCGTCGGCCCTGCACGCGGCCTATGGCGAGGACGACAGCGCCGCCTGGGCCTATGCCGCCGTGCTGATCGGCTTCCTCCAGGGCGGCGAGGCAGGGGCGGCGGCGGCGCTGCCCGCGGCGCTCGGGACCAACCCGCATGTGCCGGGGCTGCTGCTCGGCCGCCTGCCGATGCCGGCGGTGCCGGAATTCTACAGCCCCGGCGATGCGGATGAAGCGGCAGTCTATTGCGACACCGCGGCGGCGGGCTGGCGGGCCGCGCCGGGCGCGCTGGACTGGCTGGCGCGGGCGGCGCCGGATGACCCGCCGCCCGCGCGCCGGCCGCGGGCCGGGGCTTAGGACGGTTTCCGTTCGCGCCGGTTCACCGAACCCGCTCCAGCCCGTTCATTGGCCGGGCGAAGACCTCCGGTCGGGTGAGTCCATCCGATCGGAGGCTGGTCTAGCGCAGCAGCACGGGCAGCATGGCATCGAGGCGCATGCGGCCCTCCTCGGTGGCGCGGAGGCGGCCGGCCCCGGTCCATTCGAGGTAGCCCTCCTCGATGCAGGCCAGCAGCATGGCCGGGTCGAGCGCCTCGGCGAGCGGCAGGCTGCTGCGGGCCTCGATGCGGGCGGGGTCGATGCCCTCGGCAAGGCGGAGGCCCATCAGCAGCGCCTCGCGGGCGCGGTCGGCGGGGGCCAGCGCTTCCTCCTCCGCGGTGCCGTGGCCCTGGCGGGTGACGCGGGCGAGCCATTCCTCCGGCGCGCGGTGGCGGCGGGTGGCGATCATCGTGCCGTCGAGCAGCAGGCGCTGGTGGGCGCCGGGGCCGATGCCGAGATAGTCGCCGTAGCGCCAGTAGGCGAGGTTGTGGCGGCTCTCGGCGCCCGGCTTCGCGTAGTTGGAGATCTCGTAGGGGGCGAGGGAGAAGCGGGCGGCTTCTTCCACCGTCGCCCAGTAGAGGCGGGCGGCCTCCTCGGGATCGGGCAGGGCGAAGGCGCCGCGGGCATGTTCGGTGGCGAAGCGCGTGCCGGGCTCGATGGTGAGCTGGTAGAGCGAGAGGTGGTCGGCGGCCAGCGTCAGGGCCTGGCGGAGCTCGGCGCGCCAGGCGGCCTCCGGCTGGCCGGGGCGGGCATAGATCAGGTCGAAGCTGAGGCGGGGAAAGATGGCGCGGCCGGTCTCGAGCGCCGCCACCGCCTCCGCCGCGCTGTGCTCGCGGCCGAGGAAGCGGAGCGCGGCGGGGTCGAGCGCCTGGATGCCCAAGGAAAGGCGGTTGACGCCGGCGGCGCGGATCTCGGCGAGGCGGGCAGCCTCGACGCTGGTGGGGTTGGCCTCCAGCGTCACCTCGAGCTCAGGCGGTGCGGCAAACAGGCGCCGCGCCTCCCCGATCAACGCGGCGACGGTGGCGGGCGGCATGAGGCTCGGCGTGCCGCCGCCGAAGAAGATGCTGGCGAGCGGGCGGGGGCCGAGGCGCGCGGCCTCATGCCGCAGCTCGCGGAGCAGGGCCTCGCGCCAGGCCCCCTGGTCGATTCCCTCGCGGACATGGCTGTTGAAATCGCAATAGGGGCATTTGCGCAGGCAGAACGGCCAGTGGATGTAGAGCGCGAGGGGTTCCATGATGCGCCCGATATGGCGATGCGCGGCCGGCTTGTCGAACGCCGGGCCAGGCGGGGACCTCATCCATGGCACTTCCGGTCACGGCGCTCTATGCCGCGCTGCTCGGCCTGCTCCATGCGGCGCTGACCCTCCTGGTGGTGCTTGGGCGGGGGCGCAGCGGCGTCATGCTCGGCACCGAGGAGGACAAGGGCCTCTTCCGCGCGGTCCGGGCGCATGCGAATTTCGCGGAGTACGTGCCGCTGATCCTGCTGCTCATGGGCCTCGGTGAGGGGCTGAAACTCTCCGCCCTGCTGCTGCACATGGCGGGAGCGGGGCTGGTGCTCGGGCGCGTGCTGCATGCCGTCGGCATCAGCCGGGAGCCGGATCTCGGCGCGGCACGGGTCGGCGGCACCGTGCTGACGGTGTCCGTGCTGATCGTTGCCAGCCTCGCCGTGCTGGGACGGGCGCTTACGGCGATGGCGGTCCTGGGTTAGCCTTCGCCCTCCAACAGGGAGGGACGCAGGATGCCGAAGACCGTGAAGGAGATGGTCGCCGCCGCCAATGCCGCGGTGCCGCGGATCAGCGCCGCCGAGGCGCAGGCGCTGCATGCGAAGGGCGAGGCGGTCTTCATCGACCTGCGCGAGGCGTCGGAGATCGCCGCCTCGGGCAAGGTGCCGGGGGCGCTGCCCATCCCGCGCGGCCTGCTCGAATTCCGCGTCGATCCGGAGAGCCCGGCGCGCGACCCGGCGCTCGGCAAGCCCGTCGTCATCACCTATTGCGCCTCGGGCGGGCGGGCGGCGCTGGCCGGGCAAATGATGCAGGAACTCGGCTACGGCGACGTGCGCAACCTCGGCGGGTTCAAGGACTGGGTCGAGGGCGGCGGTGCCGTGGAGAAGGGCTGAGGCGGTGCGGCCGGTTCGTCGCATCGCGGTCATCGGCGCCGGGACGATCGGCGCGAGCTGGGCCGCCTGGTTCCTCAGCCGCGGGCTGGAAGTGGTGGCGAGCGACCCCTCGCCGGGGGCGCCGGAGCTGATCCGGCGCATGGTGGAGGGGGCTTGGCCGGTGCTGCAGCAGCTCGGCGCGGCGCCCGGTGCCGATCCGGCGCGCTGGTCCTTCGAGCCGGACCCGGTGAAGGCGGTCGCGGGATGCGACGCCGTGCAGGAAAGCGCGCCGGAGCGCTACGAGGTGAAGCAGCCCCTGCTGCGCGCCATCAGCGCGGCGCTGCCGGAGGATGCGCTGATCCTCTGCTCCTCCTCCGGGCTGCTGGCGAGCCGGCTGTCAGAGGGGTGCACGCATCCGGGGCGGGTGGTGATCGGGCATCCCTTCAACCCGCCGCACCTGATCCCGCTGGTCGAGGTGGTGGGCGGCGCATCGGCGAGCGCGAAGGCGGTTCAGGCCGCGGTCGAGTTCTACCGCGGCATCGGCAAGCACCCGATCGTGCTGCACAAGGAGGTGCCGGGGCACCTGGCGAACCGGCTGCAGGCGGCGCTCTGGCGCGAGGCGGTGCATATGGTCGCGGAGGGCGTCGCCAGCGTCGCCGATGTGGATGCGGCGATCGCCCAAGGGCCCGGGTTGCGCTGGGCGCTGATGGGTCCGCATGCCACCTTCCACCTCGCGGGTGGCGAGGGCGGCTACCAGCACTTCATGCATCACCTGATGCCGGCGGTGACGAGTTGGTGGGAGAGCCTCGGCAATCCGGTGCTGACGCCCGCCCTGCAACGCGCGCTGATCGAAGGCGTCGCGCAGGAGACCGGCGGCAAGCCGATCCCCGCGCTGGCGGCCGAGCGCGACGCGGCGCTGGTGCGGCTGCTCGCCGCTAAAGCCGGCCCGTCAAGGCCATGACGAGCAGCACCACGACGATGATGCCGAGGATGCCGCTTGGGTAGTAGCCCCAGCCGCTGCTGTAGGGCCAGGTCGGCAGGACACCCAGCAGCACCACGATCAGGATGATCAACAGGATCGTCGAGTTCATCGCTTGCCCTCCGTCCGGCACCGTGCCGGTGCGAAGGGCGAACGTTGGCAACCTGTCGGGGTTCGATCACGTCAACGCAAAAACTCCGGCGAGACGAGGTTCGGCAGCGCCAGCACGATCGCAGGGAAGAGGATGATCAGGGCGAGGACGCCGAGCATCGGCAGCAGCATGATCATCGTGTCCTTCAGCGCATCGCCTATGCGTATGCCGGCGACGGAACAGGCGATCATCAAACACAGCCCATAAGGCGGCGTCACCAGGCCGAAAGCCAGCGAGACGATGCCGATCATGGCGAAATGCACCGGATCCATGCCCACGCTCTGGGTCAGCGGCTGGAGGATGGCGCCGACGATGATGATGGCCGGGATGGCGTCGAGGAAGCAGCCGACCACGAGGAAGACGGCGGCGATGAAGAATCCCGTGCCGATCCGCCCCATCCCCCAGGCCTGCACGCCGGAAAGCAGGTATTCCGGGATCTGGTAGAAGGCGAGCAGCCAGCCGAAGGCGCTGGCGGTGCCGACGCAGAACAGGGTGACGCCGGCGAGCCTTCCGGTATCGCCGAGCGCGTTCACAAGGCCCCGCCAGTCCATCTCGCGGTAGACCAGCAGCGAGAGGAAGCCGGCATAGAGCACGGCGATGCAGGCGCTCTCCGTCGCGGTGAACCAGCCGAAGATCTTGCCGCCGATGATGATCAGCGGCGTCAGCAGCGCCGGGATGGAGACGAGGAAGGCCCGGCCGATCTGGCCGAGGGTCGCGCGGGCATAGGTCGGGTAGCCGCGCCGCTTCGCATAGGCATGGACGGTCGCCATCTGCACGCCGGCGATCAGTGCGCCGGGGACGACGCCGGCGAGGAAGAGGGCGCCGATCGAGACGGTCAGCACGCCGCCCCAGACGATCATCAGGATGGAGGGCGGGATGATGACGGCGAGCACTGCGGAGACGGCAGTGATGGCGACGGAGAAGCTGTCGTCATAGCCCTCCTTCCGCTGCGCCTCGATGAAGATCTTCGACTGGGAGGCGGCGTCCGCCGTGCTGCTGCCGGAGATGCCGGCGAAGAAGAAGGAGAGCACCACGTTGATCTGGGCGAGGCCGCCGGGGAAGTGTCCGACCAGGGTGCGCGAGAGGGTCATCAGCCGGTCGGTGATGCCGCCGATGTTCATCAGGTTGGCGGTCAGCAGGAAGAAGGGGACGGCCAGCAGGATGAAGGAGTTGTAGGCGTTGAAGGTCTCCTGCGCGAGCATCATGGGCGAGAGCCGCGGCTCCACCAGCAGGATCGGCAGGCAGGCGAGGCCGAGCGAGACGGCGACGGGCACGCGCAGCACCAGCAGCGTGAAGAAGATGCCAAAGAGGATGGCGGCCGCGCTGCCGGCATCGAGGACATTGCCGCCCATCAGCCGTGGCTCTCCCCTTTGGCCCGCAGCACCGCGAGCGCGTTCAGCATCCGCTCCGCCTCGAAGAGCAGCCAGACGGCGCCCGCGACGGGCCAGGCGAGGTGGATGATCCAGAGCGGCAGCTCCGCCAGCTCGCTGATGCGGTAGATGGCAAATTCGGTGAATTCCCAGCCCCACCAGAGGAAGACGAAGGCGAAGACGAGGACGAAGCTGCCGGCCAGCAGCTCGACCCGCGCCTCGCCGACGGGCGAGAGCCGGGGGAAGACGTCGACGACGAAATGCGTCCCCTCCCGGACGGCCAGCATGGCGCCGAGCATCACCGCATAGACTAGGCAGAAGCGCGCTAGCTCCTCGGTCCAGATATAGGCGGGGATGAGGGGCGTGTAGCGCGAGATGATCTGCAGCGTCACCGGGATGACGAGGATGGCGACGCTGAGGATCAGCAGGAAGGCGATGAGGCCGGCGAGCGCGCCGTTGACGCGGCGCAGCAGCGCCGGCGCGCCGGGAGGGGTATCGGGCATGAGGCTCAGGCGGTCAGCGCGTTGATTCGGTTGAGGATGCCCTCGGCCTCGATCTCGCGCGCATAGCCGGCCATCACCGGGTCGACCAGGCGCTTCATCTCGGCGCGGTCGGTGAACTCGACCCGGTGCAGGCGGCCGGCCTTCTCCAGCGTCTCGAGGATCTGGCTGTCGGCGCCGGCCTCCGCCTCGCGGTGGAAGGCGCTGGCCTCCTTGCCCGCCCGCCGGATCGCGGCCTGCAGGTCGTTCGGCAGGCGGTTCATCACCTGGACCGAGACGCAGAGCGGCCGGATGGTGATGGCGTGCTGCGTCATCGAGAGCTGGGGCGCCACTTCGTAGAAGCGCATCTGCTCGACGCCGGCCGCCTCGTTCTCGCCGCCGTCGATGACGTTGTTCTGGATGGCGTTGTAGATCTCGTTGTAGGCGATGACGGTCGGCGACATGCCGATGGCCGAGAAGGTGCGCGACCAGATGGGCGCGCCCTGCACGCGGACCTTGAGGCCTTTCAGCCCGGCGAGGTTGGTCACACGCTTGTTGAAGAAGATGTTGCGCACGCCGCCGCCGCCATAGCCGATCATGGCGACGCGGGCGCGCTTCTCGACCTCCTCGGCCACCGGCTTGAACATGTCCTGGTCGAGCACCGCATTCCAATGCGCGATGTCGCGGAACAGGAAGGGCGCGTCGACGAAGGGCGCGGCCTTGGAGAAAGTGGACATGTGGGCGGGCGAGACGATGGCGTAGTCCACCGCCCTGCCTTGCGCCATGTACTCGAAATACTGCTTCTCGAGGCCGAGTGACGAGTTCTTGTGCAGCACGAAGTTGATCGGCTTGCCGTAATACTGCTTCACCAACTCCTCGAAGCGGACGAGCGCCTTGGTGTAGGGGTGCTCGTCGCCGAATTGCGAGGCGCCGTTCAGCGTGATGGCGCCCTGGGCGCGGACCGGGATAGCGAGGAGGGCGGGCGCGGCGAGGGTCGCGCCAAGCAAGGATCTGCGGTGCATCTTTCTCTCCCTTGAAAGGCCGGCTTGGCGCCGGACTGTGACGGGAGGTTAGCCGCAAACCATCCGGGGTGGGAACAGGCCCCGGCGGCTCAGCCGAGATGCCGGGCGAAGAAGGCGAGCGTGCGCTCCTGCGCCTTCGCCGCATCGTCCGGGACGTAGCTGCCGCGCTCCTCGCAGCCGAAGCCATGGCCGGCACCGGGGTAGACGAAGACCTCGACGCCGGGCTGGGCGGCGCGAAGCGCCTCCACATCCGCGAGCGGGATGGAGGCGTCGGTCTCGCCGAAATGCAGCTGGACGGGGCAGGTCGGCTGCTCCGCCTTCGCCGCGGCGATGCCGCCACCATACCAGCCGACGCCCGCGGCAAAGGCGCTGCTGCGGGTCGCCCCGTGCCAGGCGACGGTGCCGCCCCAGCAATAGCCGACGATGCCGCGCCTGGCCCCGCGCGGTAGGGCGGCGGCGGCGGCGAGGATGTCGAGTAGCGTCTTGCCGGCATCGATGGTGCCGCGCAGCTCGCGGCCGCGGGCGACATCGGCGCCCTCATAGCCGAGCTCGACGCCGCGCTGGGTGCGGTCGAAGAGGGCGGGGCAGACCACGGCATAGCCCTCCTTCGCGAAGTCGTCGCAGACCCGGCGCATGTGGCGGTTCACGCCGAAGATCTCCTGGACGACGACCAGGGCGCGCGGCGCATCGGCGGGGCCGGCGGCATAGGCGGACAGGACATGGCCGTCGGCGGCGGTGAGCTCGATGGTCGGCATGGAAAACCCCTCCCCTTCCGGGTTGCGGGGCCTATGCTGCGGAGATGGGCGAGATCGTCAACCTGAAGCAGGCGAGGAAGCGGCAAGCCCGTGAGCAGGCGGCGGCCGAGGCGGCGGCGAACCGCGCGAAGCACGGGCGCAGGGCGGCCGAGAAGGCCAATGACCGGCGGGCGGAGGCGCGGCGGCAGGCGCTGCTCGACGGCGCGCGGCGGGAGGAGCCTTGCCAGGAGGAGGGTTGAGGGTTTTCCTCGCGCAACGCCACCGCCTGGGGATCCGCATGCGTCACCTCCTTCCCGCCATGGGCCTGCTGCTGGCCGCCTGCGCCAACGAGACCGCGCTGCCGGAGGCCGGCTCCGTCCAGGCGCGCAATTCCAACGCCCCGGCGCGGCCGGCCGCGCCGCCGCCGAAGGTGAAGGATTTCGACGGGCGCTGGGTCGGCACCGTCACCCTGCAGCCGGACCGGACGCGGGAATGCCCGCGCGCGCCCTCGGCCGAGCGGGAGATCAATGTCACGGAAGGGCGGGCGGTCTTCGCGCTCAACCCGCAGATCCGCCAGAGCCAAAGCGGCTTTGTCGGCGCCGACGGGTCGGTCCGCATGGTCGATTCTCTCGACCGGAACATCGCCACCACGGGGCTCTTCGCCGACGGGCTGTTCCAGGGCGAGTACCGGAACGGGCTCTGCGCCTATGCGGTACGGATGGTGAAGCGGGGGTGAGCCCCCGCGCGGCTAGACGTTGAAGCGGAAGAGCAGGACGTCGCCGTCCTTCACCACGTATTCCTTGCCCTCGACGCGCATCTTGCCGGCTTCCTTGGCGCCCTGCTCGCCGTTGAGGGCGATGTAGTCGTCATAGGCGATGGTCTCGCAGGCGATGAAGCCGCGCTCGAAATCGCCATGGATGACGCCGGCGGCCTGCGGCGCCTTCATCCCCCGCGTGATGGTCCAGGCCCGCGTCTCCTTCGGCCCCACGGTGAAGTAGGTGAGCAGGCCGAGCAGCGCGTAGCCGGCACGGATGACGCGGTCGAGCCCGCCCTCTTGGAGGCCAAGGCTTTCCAAAAAGTCGCCGCGGTCCTCCTGCGCCATCTGGCTGATCTCGGCCTCGATGGCGGCGGAGACGATGACGGCGCAGGCGCCCTCGGCCTCGGCGCGGGCGAAGACGCGGGCAGAATGCGCATTGCCCGTCGCGGCCGAGGCTTCCTCGACGTTGCAGACATAGAGGACGGGCTTGGTGGTGAGGAGCTGGAGGCGCTTGGCCGCCTCCTCCTCGCCCTTCGGGATGGCGGTGCGGGCGGGCTTGCCATTCTGCAGGGCGGCGAGGATGGGCTCGATCAGGGTGAGCTGCGCGGCGCTTTCCTTGTCGCCGCCGCGGGCACGCTTCTGCAGGCCGACGACGCGCTTCTCGAGGCCCTCGAGATCGGCGAGCATCAGCTCGGTCTCGACCGTCTCGGCGTCGCGTACCGGGTCGACGCTGCCCTCGACATGGGTGATGTCGCCATCCTCGAAGCAGCGCAGGACATGGACGATGGCGTCCACCTCGCGGATGTTGGCGAGGAACTGGTTGCCGAGGCCCTCGCCCTTGGAGGCGCCGCGGACTAGGCCGGCGATGTCGACGAACTCCAGCGTGGTCGGGACGATCTTCTGGCTCTTGCCGATCTTCGCCAGGGCCTGCAGCCGCGGGTCGGGCACGCCGACGCGGCCGACATTCGGCTCGATGGTGCAGAAGGGGTAGTTCGCCGCCTGGGCGGCGGCGGTCTCGGTGAGGGCGTTGAAGAGGGTCGACTTGCCGACATTGGGCAGGCCGACGATGCCGCAGTTGAAACCCATGGGAGACTCCTAAGCGAGGGCCTGTGCCAGCGCCTCGGCGATGGTGGCGGCGGCGATGCGGGCGGCGCCGTCATCGGTGGCGAGAGAGAGGGCGCCGGCGCGCAGCGGGGGCACCAGCAGGGCGGGCGAGACGCCGGCGCGGCGGGCGGCGGCGGCGATGGCCTCGGCCGGGGTGCCGCCGGGGGCGATGAGCTCGGCGGCTTCCAGCAGCAGGGCCGCCTTCAGCGCGGCCTCGCCGGCGGCGGCCATGGCCAGGCGCTGGCGGCGGATGTCGGAGAGCGGGCCGCCCATCGGGTCGCCCGGCGTCACCGTGGCGGCGGCGCGGAGCGAGGCGGCAGCCGAGGCTAGGGCGCCGGCCTCCCGCACCAGGGCGGCGGCCAGGGCCGCGGCGCCATTGGCGAAATCCTCGGGTCCGGGTCCGCCCATCATCTGGGCGGCGATTTCGGCCTCGTCCTGCATCAGCGCGTCTCCTGGGTCAACAGGGCGATGCGGGTCATTGCCTCCTCCGGCTTGCCGGTGGCGAGGAGGGGCGCGATGTCCGCGACCGCATCCAGCAGCGGCTCGAGCCAGGTGTCGACCTTGGCGAAATTGCCCAGCACATGGCCGGTGACGCGGTCCTTGTGGCCGGGATGGCCGATGCCGAGGCGGACGCGCCAGAAATCCGGCGTGCCGAGGGCGCGCTGCATGTCGCGCAGGCCGTTGTGGCCGGCCGCACCGCCGCCGCGCTTCACCCGCACCTTGCCGGGGGCGAGGTCGAGCTCGTCATGGAAGGCCCAGATGTCGCCGGCCGGGATCTTGTGGAAGCCGGCGGCGGGCTGCACCGCATCGCCGGAGCCGTTCATGTAGGTCTGCGGCTTGAGGGCGAGGACCTTCACCCCCGCGATGCTGCCCTCGGCGGCCAGCCCCTTGAAGCGGCTGCGCCAGGGCGAGAAGCCATGGCGCCGGGCGATCGCGTCCAGCGCCATGAAGCCGATATTGTGGCGATGCCGCGCCTGGGAGGGCTCGGGATTGCCCAGGCCAACCCAGAGCAGCATCGCCTACAATTCCTACTTCTTCTTCGCGGGCGCCTTGGCGGCGGCCGGGGCGGCAGCGGCGCCACCCTTGGCGGCCTTGCCCTTCGGCGCCGTCTCGGTCGCCGGGGCGGCGGCCGGGGCGACCTCCTCCACCACGGTCGGGGCGGCGATGGTCGCCACCACGAAGTCGCGGTCGAGCACGGCCTTGGTGCCGAACTGGTCCTTCACCACCGACCAGCGCAGGCTGTCGCCGATGCCGGCCTCGGCCAGGTCGATCTGGAAGGCCTCCGGCACGGCGTCCGGGTCGGCCAGCACCTCGATCTGGCGGCGGACGAGGTTCAGCACGCCGCCGGCCTTGAGGCCCGGGCAGGTGTCCTCGTTGAGGAAGGCGACGGGGACACGGACGCGGATGCGCTGGCCGGCCGCGAGGCGCTGGAAGTCCACATGGATCGGGCGGTCGGTGACCGGGTGGAACTGGATGTCGCGCATCAGCGTGCGCTCGGTCCCGCCGCCCTTGACCGCGACCTCGTACAGGTGGCTCTGCCAGCCGCCCTTGTGCAATTCCTTCATCACGTCGCGCGGGTCGAGGGCGATCAGCGTCGCCTCCTGCTTCGCGCCGTAGATGACTGCGGGGACAAGTCCCCCTCTCCGAGTTGCGCGCGCCGCCCCCTTACCGGCCTGCTCACGCGCCTCGGCCTCGATCCGGATGGTTTGGACCATGGTCGGTGCTCCGTATGCTCAGGATATGGACCCGGCGCGGGGCCGATCGCCCAACGCCGAGCGCGCGGGCCTCCAGGGGTGCCCGCGACGGAGGGGGCCTTAGCGGATCGGGGGAGCGGGCGCAACAGCAGCCGTCAGTAGGGCGTGCCGTCCTTGCGGGTGTAGAGCCAGCTGCCGTCGGGGGCCTGGGTGGCCCGCAGGTCGTCGCGCGGATAGGTGCCCTCGTCGCCGGGGGTGCGGTCGCCGATCTCGAGATAGACCACGTCGCGCTCGGTGCGGTTGACCAGTTGATGGGCGAGGCCGCCGGCCGGGAAGCCGGCGCAGAGGCCGGGGGAGAGCGGCACCTCGCCCGCCTCGGTGACCAGGGTCGGCTCGCCCTCGAGGATGTAGACGAACTCGTCCTGGCGGCTGTGGCGGTGCAGCAGGGCGGACTCGCCGCCAGGGGCGAGGCGGGTCAGGTTCACGCCGAAACTGCGGAGGCCGAAGAGGTCGCCGAGCGGGCGCTTCTCCCGCTTCGCCATGCGGCTGAAGAAGGGCTCCGGGTAGCCGGAGGGCTTGCGGCGCGGCGGGGCCGAGGCGGCGGGAATGGCGATCGGCGGCGGGGCAGCACGGTCGGGCATGATGGCGGAGCGTGCCACCGCTTCGGCTTCGTGAAAACCGGGACGCGGGCGCAACAGGCTGTGGCTTGACCTGCTTGGTCCGCGCATGGAGCGTTCCGGCATGGAAGGCTTCCTGATTCTGCTCGTGCTCGGCTTCTTCCTGGGCTGGGCGCTGGGCATCGCTGGCTATCGCAAGGCGAGCGCGTTGCAGCGCCGGGTGCAGGCGCTGGAGGAGGCGGTGAGGACCGGGGCGCCGCTCGCCGCGCCGGCGCCGCCTCCGCCCTCGCCCTGGAGCCAGCCGGCGGAGGCGCCGCAGCCGGTGGCGGAGGCCGAGCCCGCTCCCGAGCCCGTGGCGGAGCCGGAGCCGGTCATGGCTGCGGCACCGGCCGAGCCTGCCCCGCCGCCAGCGCCGCGGCCTGGCATCGAGGAGCTGCTGACGCTCCGCTGGGGCGTCTGGCTCGGCTCGGCGGCGCTGCTGCTGGCGGGCGTCTTCCTGGTGCGGACGGCGGTGGAGGAGGGCTGGCTCGGCCCGGGGCCGCGCTGCGTGCTGGCCGGCTTGCTCGGCCTCGCGCTGGTCGGCGGCGCGGCCTGGCTGCGGCGGCGGCCGGCGGAGGAGCGGCCGGGCATCCCCTGGCCGGACCAGGCGCCGGCGGCGTTGGCGGCGGGCGGACTCGCCATCCTCTTCGGCGCGGCCTATGCGGCGGGGCCGATGTACGGGCTGGTGCCGCCGCTGCTCGGCTTCGGGCTGCTGGCCGCGGTCGCGCTCGGGGGCATCGCGCTCGCCCTGGTCTTCGGGCCGGTGGTGGCGGCGATCGGCATCGCCGGCGCCTATGGTACGCCGGCGCTGGTGGAGACGCAGGATCCGTCGCTGCCGGGGCTCTTCCTGTATCTGCTGGCGGTGACGGCGGCGGCGCTCGGCGTGCTGCGCCAGGTCGGCGCGACCTGGCTCGGCTGGTGCGCGGCGGGCGCTTCGGCAGCCTGGGTCCTGGTCGGCGGGGTGATCGGCGAGGGGACGAGCGCGGTCTGGGCCCCTGCCCTGTATGCCCCGGCGGCAGCGGCGCTGCATGTCGGGCTGCTGCCGGGGGCGGTGCTGGAGGGCGCAGTCGGGCGGCGGCTCGCGCTCCTGCCCTTCGCGCTGCTGGCCGCGGCGGCGGTGCTGCTGGTGCCGGGCGCCACGGTCCCCGGGCCGGCCATGGGCGTGCTGCTCTTCTCCGTGGTCGGGCTGGCAGCGGCGGCGCGGGAGGGGCGGCTGATGCCCCTGCCCTTGCTCGCCGCTTTGGCCGGACTGCTGATGCTGCTCGGCTGGACCATCCCCGATTGGCTGATGCCGGAGGAGGCGGTCACCATCGACGGCGTGGTGCAGGCGCTGCTGCCGATCCGGCCCTGGCCGCCGGAGGCCTTGCTGCCCTTCCTCGGCACGGCGCTGGCGCTGGGCGCGATGCATGCGCTGACGGGCGCCTGGCGGGAGCGGCGGGGCGTCAGGCCCGTCGCCTGGGCGGCGCTGCCGGCGGCGGTGCCGGTGCTGGTGCTGCTGGTCGCCTATGCGCGGGTGCGGGGCTTCGCGCTCGACGCGCGCTGGGCGCTGGCGGCGCTCGCCCTGGCGGCGGGCTCGACCGGTCTTGCCGGACTGGCGGCGCGCGAGGGCGCAGTGCAGCGGGCCGGCGCCCATGCGGCGGGGGCGATGGCGGCGCTGGCGCTCGGGGCGGCGATGGTGCTCTCCGACCAGTGGCTGACCTTGGCCGTTGCGCTCTTCCTGCCGCCGCTTGCCTGGGTGGAGGCGCGGAGCGCGCTCGACCCGCTGCGCCGGGTGGCGCTGGCCGTCGCGGGCGTGGTGCTGGTGCGGCTGCTGCTGAATTGGAGTGTCGTCGACTACGCCTTCGGGGCGACGCCGGTGCTGAACGGGCTGCTGCCGGCCTATGGCGTGCCGGCGGCCTGCTTCGCGCTGGCGGCGGCGATGTTCCGCAGGCGCCGCGACGACCTGCTGGTCGGGGTGCTGGAGGCGGGGGCGCTCGCCTTCCTCACCGTGCTCGTGCTGCTCGAGATCCGGCATGCGATGACGGGCGGGGACTGGGCCGGGAGCGAGACCTGGGGCCTCGCCGAGGCGGGGCTGCAGCTCAGCGCGCTGGCGCTGCTGGCGAGCCTCACCCGCTGGCTGGACCGGCGGCTCGGCGGGCGGCAGGTGCTTGGCTGGGGGTGGCGGCTGCTCTTCCTCGGCGTCGTCGGGTTCGGCACCGGGCTGGTGCTGGACAACCCGGCCTTCGATAACTGGGGCGAGCTGCTGCCGACGCCGGTCTTCAACGAGCTGGCCCTTGCCTATGCGGTGCCGGCTGGGCTGGCGGGGCTTGCCCTGCGCGGGCTCGCGCCACGGTGGATGGCGCGGTTGCTGGCGCTCTATGCGCTGGTGGCGGGCTTCACCTGGGTGACGCTCGAGGTGCGGCACCGCTTCCATCCGGAGGCGATGCCGCTCTGGCTCGGCGATGTCGGCGGGTCGGAGCTCTATGCCTACAGCATCGCCTGGCTCTGCTTCGGGGCGGCGCTGCTGGCGCTCGGCATCCGGCAGGGGGCGGCGGCGCTGCGGCTGGCGGCGCTCGGGGTGATCGGGCTGACCATCCTCAAGGCCTTCTTCATCGACATGGCCGAGCTCGAAGGGCTGTGGCGGGTGCTGAGCTTCCTCGGGCTCGGCCTGGCGCTGATCGCGCTGGGCGCCGTCTACCGGCGCTTCGTCGTGACGCCCGGGCCGGCAGCGGCCCGGTGATGAGCCGCCGGGAGATTTTTCGCGTCGGCCAGGGCGACGGCGCGGCCGATGCCGGTTGCATCGGCAAGCCGGCCGACGCCGCCGGGGCGGAAGGGATGCGGCGGATCGCGCCGCAGCCCCTGCCGGCCCGGGCGCCTACTCCGGCGCCAGCTCCGCCGGGGTGACGACCCAGACATTGCTGCCATCCGCCGGCGGCTCGCAGCGGATGGGCAGCGCGTTCGGCGTCCGCACATTCGGCTCATGGCCGAAGGCGAGACGCAGCGCGCGGAACAGCGCGCCATGGGCGACGACCAGCACCGGCCCCGGCCGCGCCGTCGCCCGGTTGACGGCGGCGACCGCGCGGGCCAGCAGCTCGGCAAAGCGCTCGCCCTCCGCCGGGGTGTAGTGGCCGGCGATCCAGTCGTCGTACCAATTGCCCATCGGCTGGCCTTCCTGCTCGCCGAAATTGACCTCCTGCAGCCCCTCGTCGAACTCGACCGGCAGGTCGAGCGCCTCGGCCGCGATCTCGGCCGTGACCCGGGCGCGGATCAGGGGCGAGGCGACGATGGTGGCGATGCCGCCGATCCCCGCCAGCGTCTTCGCCGCGCGCCGGGCCTGGGCCAGGCCGACGCTGTTCAGCGGGATGTCGGTGCGGCCCTGGGACCGCCCTTCCGCATTCCAGTCCGTCTCCCCATGGCGGAGGAACCAGAAGGGAATGCGGTTGAGGCTCCCCGCCGTGTCCCCTGGCATTCTCAGGCGAAGCCTTCGGCGGCCATGGTGCGCTGGACCGAGGGGCGGGCCTTCATCCGCTCGTAATGCGCGGCGACGTTGGGCGGCAGGGTCTTGTTCAGCCGCGCCGCCCACCAGAAGGAGACGTAGAAGAGCGCGCTGTCGGCGAAGGAGAACTCGCCGAGCAGGTAGTCCTTGCCGGCCAGCGCCTTGTCGAAGAGGCCGAGGCCCTTCTCGAAGATCTCGGCGCCACGCGCCTTCACCGCCTCGTGGTCCGCCTCGTTGGGGGCGAAATTGGAGGGGCGGAAGATGCGGGAGAAGCCCTGCATGTGCAGCGTCGCCACCGCGTAGTCGGTGTATTCCAGCGCCTTGGCGAGGCCCTCGGCATCCTTCGGCAGCAGCTTCGCCTCGGGGAAGGTGCTGGCGAGCCAGAGGGCGATGGCGGGGTATTCGGTCAGAACCGAGCCGTCGTCCCTGACCAGGGTCGGCACCTTGGACTTCGGGTTGATGCTGGTGAACTCGGGCTTGAACTGGGCGCCCTCCTTGGTGTTCAGCGCCACCGGCTCATAGGGCTTGCCGATCTCCTCGAGGAGGACATGGATGCCGATGGAGCAGGCGCCGGGCGCGTAATAGAGCTTCATGGAGGTCCCTCCGCATTCGTGTCGCGGGCAGATGAGCCGAGGCGCGGGCGGCCGGCAAGGGGGATTCGGGGAGGGTTCAGGCGCCCTGGGTGTTACGCTATGGTGGCAGGCGAGACCCAGTCACGACGGAAACGGGCGCCAATGCCATCCTCCCCTGAGACCACCATCAGCGTCACCCGCACCCGGGCGCCGCAGCCGCGGCCGGCGGATGCCTCGCTCTCCTTCGGCAAGGTCTTCACCGACCACATGTTCCTGATGGAGTACGAGGAGGGGCGCGGCTGGCACAGCCCGCGCGTGATGCCCTATGGCGCGCTGACCATGGACCCGGCCACCTCCGTCCTGCATTACGGCCAGGCGGTGTTCGACGGGCTGAAGGCCTTCCGCGGCGCCGATGGCCAGGTGCGGCTGTTCCGCGCGGGGCGCCATGCGGAGCGGCTCAACCGCTCCTGCGCCGCGCTCTGCATCCCGGAGATGGATGCGGGCCTCATCCGCCGGAGCTTCGAGGCGATCGTCGCCGCCGACCACGATTGGGCGCCGCGCAGCCCGGGCACCTCGCTCTACATCCGCCCGACGGTAGTGGCGACGGAGGTGATGCTCGGCGTGCATCCGGCGCATCGCTATACCTATTTCATCATCTGCTCGCCGGTCGGCTCCTACTACAAGGAGGGGGTAAAGCCGGTGCGCATCCTGGCGACGGATAAGTATGTCCGCGCCGTGCAGGGCGGCCTCGGCGAGGCGAAGACGGCGGCGAACTACGCCGCCTCGCTCTCGGCGCAGCGCGATGCGGAACGGCAGGGCTATACCCAGGTGCTCTGGCTGGATGCGATCGAGCGGCGCTGGATCGACGAGGTCGGCACCATGAACATCATGCTGCGCATCGGCGACGAGGTGATCACGCCCCCGCTCGGCGGCACCATCCTCGATGGGGTGACGCGGAACTCGGCGCTGACCCTGATGCGCGACTGGGGCCTCCGCGTCTCCGAGCGCCGCATCTCCATCGAGGAGGTGATGCGGGCCGGGCAGGACGGCTCGCTGCGGGAGATGTGGGGCACGGGCACCGCGGCGGTGGTCTCGCCGGTGGGCGAGCTCGGCTACAAGGACCAGCGGATCGTCATCGGCGGCGGGCAGACGGGCGAGCTGACCCAGCGGCTCTACGACGCCATCACCGCCATCCAGTATGGCCGCGCGCCGGACCCGCATGGCTGGACCAGCGTGGTGGAGGCGGCGGCGCCCCTCCCAGCCTGAGCCGACACGAGGCATTTCCGTCCGGGCCGGCAAGCACCAGGCGCGGCGCAGTGCCGGAGGCTGGCCTGCGAACCGGATGCGCGATTCGACGAGCGGCATCGGCGTGGCGGCTTCGCCGCATCGCCCATCGGCGCGACTGGCGAGCTGAGGCCAGGCTGGCGGCAACCCCGGTCGGGACCGGGAGGCCGCATGATTAAATCGATTTAATCATGATCTCGTGGATTGTTCAAGAAATGAGATACCTCGAAAATAGGAGCCGGACCGGAGGCCGAGATGTCGATCCTGGCGCAGGCTTTGACGTATGTAGTCGTGGTGTACGCGATATCCCTGCCCGTCTCGCACGCCTTCTGCGCCCTGAAGGACCGGCGCCGCCAGGTCGGGCGGAACGCCTATCTCGCCAGGCCTCATCGCAGCCGCGATGAGAAGGTCCCGGCCTCAGGGCGACGCGCCGCTCATCGCGGCAGCCGGTTTCCAAGGATGCAGGTTCTCGACCGGGCGCTTTCACCGGTCCGGCCTGCCGCGATTTCTAAATAGGCCCAAGGCTTAGCGTCGAGCCAACATGGAACGACACGGCATCCGCACACGAGCGAGGCTCGTGTCCGGGGCCTAGTTGAAGAGGGAGGAGACCGAGCTCTCCTCCGAGATGCGCCGCATCGCCTCGGCCAGCAGCGGGGCGATGGTCACCTGCCGGATGTTGGAGGAGACGCGCACCGCCTCGGTTGCCAGGATGCTGTCCGTCACCGTCATGTTCTCGATCGGCGAGGCGCCGACCCGCGCCACGGCGCCGCCCGAGAACACGCCATGGGTGACGTAGACCGAGACGCCGGAGGCACCGTTCTTGATCAGCGCCTCGGCCGCATTGCAGAGCGTGCCGCCCGAATCGACGATGTCGTCGACCAGGATGCAGTGCCGCCCCTCGACCTCGCCGATCACGTTCATCACCTCGGAGACGCCGGCGCGGGGGCGGCGCTTGTCGATGATGGCGAGGTCGGTGTTGAGGCGCGACGCCATGGCGCGGGCGCGAACCACGCCGCCCACATCGGGAGAGACGACCATCAGGTCGCGGCCCTTGTAGCGCTCCATGATGTCGCGGGAGAAGAGCGGCGCCGAGAAGAGGTTGTCGACCGGGATGTCGAAGAAGCCCTGGATCTGCGCGGCATGCAGATCCATCGTCAGCACCCGGTGGGCGCCGGCGGCGGTGATGACGTTGGCGACCAATTTGGCGGAGATCGGCGTGCGGGAGCCCGACTTCCGGTCCTGCCGGGCATAGCCGAAATAGGGGACCACGGCGGTGACGCGGCGGGCGCTGGCGCGGCGCAGCGCGTCGAGCGTGATCAGCAGCTCCATCAGGTTGTCGTTCGCCGGGTAGCTGGTGCTCTGCACCACGAAGACGTCCTCGCCGCGGACATTCTCGTTGATCTCGACGAAGACCTCCATGTCGGCGAAGCGGCGGATGGAGGCGCTGGTGAGCGGCAGGCCGAGCGAGGCGGCCACCGCCTCGGCGAGCGGGCGGTTGCTGTTGCAGGCGACGATCTTCATGCCCGGCCGGACCCCTGTCTGTGTGCCGCCCGTGCCCTTGCGGCGGGCGGGCGGGAGATACCAAGCGGGAGGGGGCGTGTAAATCGCCATGGCCTGCCCGCGTGACATGGCGGGGACGCTTTCATGACGGTCCTCCGGCATGAACCGGCTGCGATCTTAACCGGCCGGTAAGGCGGCATCCGGCAAATTCTGCCCATCGGCAAAAGGCTGGTCGGGGAATGAGCGATGCATCGGCCACAGGCGGCTGGGCGGGACCGGTGAACGGGGTCATCGAAGGGCTGAGGGGCCTCGGCCGCGGGCGGCTGCTGGCGCTCGGGGCGGTCGCCGCCGTGATCCTGACCCTCCTCGCCGTCATGGCCCTCCGCGCCCGGGAGGTGCCGATGAGCCCGCTCTTCGGCGAGTTCGAGGGGCGGGAGGCGGCCGCCGTCGTCGCCGTGCTGGAGCGGCAGCGGGTGCCCTATCGCCTGGCCGCCGGCGGCACGCAGGTGCTGGCGCCGAGCGAGCAGGTGGCGCGCCTCCGTCTCATGCTGGCGAAGGAAGGCCTGCCCTCCGGCGGCGGGGTCGGCTGGGAGATCTTCGACCGCTCCGAGAGCCTGACCACCAGCCCCTTCCAGCAGGACGTGAACCGGCTGCGGGCGCTGGAGGGGGAGCTGGCGCGGACCATCCGCGGCCTGGCCGGGGTGCGGACGGCGCGCGTCCACCTCGTGCTGCCGCGGCGGGAGGCCTTCTCCCGCGAGCGGGGCGAGGCGCAGGCGAGCGTGGTGCTCGCCATGCAGGGCGCGCAGCGGCTGGACCGGGAGGGGGTGCAGGCCGTGCTGCATCTGGTGGCGACGGCGGTCCCCGGCCTCAAGCCGCAGCACGTCTCGATCGTCGACACCCGGGGCGAGCTGCTGGCCCGCGGCGGCCAGGCGCTGGCCGGCGCCGCCCAGGCGCTGAACCAGGAGGAGCTACGCCGGGCGCAGGAGATGCGCATCGGCCGGGCGGTGGAGGAGCTGGAGCGCAGCCTCGGCCCCGGCCGGGTCCGGGCCGAGGCCACGGTGGAGATGGATTTCGACCGGGTGGAGACGCGGGAGGAGCGCTTCGACCCGGACAACCAAGTGCCGCGCAGCACCCAGAGCGTGACCGAGCAGAATCGCGGGGCGGAGCCGCCGCCGACCACGGTCGCCACCAACTGCCGGGGCAGGACGCGCAGGCGAGCGGCGGCGCGAGCTCGGAAAGCCGGCAGGAGGAGACGACGAATTTCGAGATCGGCCGCTCCAGCCGCTCCACTCTGCGGGAGCACCCGGTGGTGAAGCGCCTCTCCGTCGCCGTGCTGGTGGACGGCCTCGCCGAGGGCGGCGCCTGGCGGGAGCGGACGCCGGAGGAGCTGGCGCGCATCGCCGCCCTGGTCCGCAGCGCCATCGGCTTCGACGAGTGGCGCGGCGACAAGGTGGAGGTCGTGTCCATGCGCTTCGTCGAGGAGGCGGGCGGGCCGGCCGAGCCGCCGGGCTTCCTCGGCCTGCCGATCGCCCCGGCGCTGGCGACGCGGCTGATCGAGAGCGGGCTGCTCGCCGTGGTGGCGCTGGTCGCCATCCTGCTGCTCGGCCGGCCGGTGATCGGGCGGGTGGCGGCGAGCCTGGCGCCGCCGGCACCCGCCCTCGCCGCGGGCGGGGCGGAAGGCGAGGCGCAGCTCGCGGACGGCGAGGCCGGGCGGCTGCCGGGCGGCGAGGCGATGATCGACCGGGCGCAGATCGAGGGCAAGGTGCGCGCCTCGGCCATCAACAACCTGATCGAGCTGGTGGAGCAGCATCCGGACGAGGCCCTCGCCGTCCTGCGCCGCTGGCTGACGCCCGAGGAGCCGGCCTGATGGCGCGAGCGGTGCTGACCCGCCAGCAGAAGGCGGCCGCGCTGATGCTGGCGCTCGGGGAAGAGCATGCGGCGCGGCTCTTCGCCCGCATGCATGAGGACGAGATCCGCGACCTCTCGATCGCCATGTCGACGCTCGGCACGGTGCATTCGGCGACGATCGAGGAGCTTTGCATCGACTTCGCAGAGCAGCTCGGCCAGGCGGGCTCGCTCACCGGCAGCTTCGAGAGCACGGAACGGCTGCTGCTCAAGAGCCTGCCGCCGGACCGCGTGGCGCAGATCATGGAGGAGATCCGCGGCCCCGCCGGCCAGACCATGTGGGACAAGCTCGGCAATGTCAGCGAGAGCGTGCTCGCCAACTACCTGAAGAACGAATATCCGCAGACCGTCGCCGTGGTGCTGACCAAGATCAAGGCGGACCACGCGGCCCGCGTCCTCTCCCTGCTGCCCGAGGGCTTCGCCATGGAGGTCGTCATGCGGATGCTGCGCATGGAGACCGTGCAGAAGGAGGCGCTGGAGGGCGTCGAGCGCACCCTCAAGATGGAGTTCATGTCGAATCTCGCCCGCGCCGCACGGCGCGACGCGCATGAGCTGATGGCCGACATCTTCAACAACCTCGACCGCCAGGCGGAGGCGCGCATCCTCGGCGCCCTCGAGGAGCGCAACCGCGACAGCGCCGAGCGCATCCGCGGCCTGATGTTCACCTTCGAGGACCTCCAGCGCATCGACGGTGCCGGGCTGCAGGCGCTGCTGCGGAGGGTGGAGAAGGACAAGCTGGCCCTGGCGCTGAAGGGCGCCTCCGAGACCCTGCGCGACCTCTTCATGCGCAACCTGACGGAGCGGGCGGCGAAGCTGCTGCGGGACGACATCTCCGCCCTGGGGCCGGTGCAGCTGCGCGATGTCGACGAGGCGCAGGCGGCGATCGTCGCCTGCGCCAAGGACATGGCGGCGCAGGGAACCATCACCCTGCAGGACGGGCGGGATGAGGAGATGCTGCCGTGACCGGCGGGTTCGAGCCGGTGCTGGTGCTGGCGCGGCCGCAGGCGAGCGCGCGCTTCGAGGTGCAGGACCTCGACGCGCCGCCACCGCCGCCGCCGGAGCCGACGCCGGCACCCGACCTTGCCGCCATTGCCGCGGCGGAGGCGGCGGCCGAGGCGGCAGCGCGGGAGGCGATGCTGGAGGCGGCGCGGGAGGCGGCGGCGCTCGAGGCGATCGCCCTGCGGCTGGGGGAGGCGGGGGCGAGCATGGCGGAGGCCGTGGGCGAAGCCGCGGCGGAGCTGGCGGAGGTGCTGGTCGCGGCGCTCGGCGCGGCGCTGCCGGCGGCGGCGGAGCGGCTGGCGCCGGAGAGTGCGGCCTGGCTCGCCGGGCGGCTGGCGCCCTTGCTGCAGGACGGGGTCGCCATCGCCCTGCATGTCGCGCCGGGCCTCGGCGAGGCGGCGGCGGCACGGATCGGCGATCCGCGGCTGCGCATCGCCGAGGACGCGGCGCTGGCGCCCGGCGCGGTGCGGGCCAGCTGGCGGGGCGGCGGGGCGGACTATTCGCCCGAGGCGCAGCAGGCGGCCATCGCCGAGCTGCTGCGGGGCTTCGGGCTTTCACCCATGACGGAGGAGAAGTGAGCATGGCGGATCCCGCCGGTTTCGAGGCGATGAACCCGATGGAGGCCGCCATGCCTCGCCCCGCCGGCAGCGGCCGGGACCTGGAGGCGGTCTATGACATCCCGGTGCAGGTGAGCGCCGTGCTCGGCCGCGCGACCATGCAGGTCTCGCAGCTGCTGAAGCTTGGCCGCGGCGCGGTGGTGGAGCTGGACCGCAAGCTCGGCGAGGCGGTGGACATCTATGTCAACAACCGGCTCGTCGCGCGCGGCGAGGTGGTGATGGTGGAGGACAACCGGCTCGGCGTGACCATGACCGAGATCGTCAAGGGCGACCGGGGGATCTGAGCATGGCACGGCTCCTCATCATCGGCGCGCTGACGGCGGAGCTGGGCCTGGCGGCGCGCATGGCGACCGCGAAGGGCGCGAAGCTGGCGCAGGCGGAGGGCGTCTCCTCCGGCCTCGACCGGCTGCGGGCGGAGGGCGCCGACCTCATCCTCTGCGAGGTGACGCATGACATCGGCTGGCTGGTGGAGCAGCTGGCGGCCGAGCGCATCGCCTGCCCGGTGATCGCCTGCGGGCGGAACGCGGATGCGGCCGCGGCCGTGCGCGCCATCCGCGCCGGCGCGAAGGAGTTCCTGCCGCTGCCGCCCGATGCGGAGCTGATCGCCGCCATGCTCGCCGCCGCGGCGGGCGAGGCGGAGGCGCCGGTGCATCGTGACCCGGCCATGGCGGCGCTGCTGGGCCGGGCCGCGCAGCTGGCCGTCGCGCAGGCGAGCATCCTCATCACCGGCGAGAGCGGCACGGGGAAGGAGGTGCTGGCGCGGCACATCCACCGCAGCAGCCGGCGGGCGCAGGGGCCCTTCGTCGCGCTGAACTGCGCGGCCCTGCCGGAGGCGCTGCTGGAGAGCGAGCTCTTCGGCCATGAGAAGGGCGCCTTCAGCGGCGCGGTCGCGGCGCGGCGTGGGAAGTTCGAGCAGGCAGATGGCGGGACGCTGCTGCTGGATGAGATCGGCGAGATGGACCCGCGGCTGCAGGCGAAGATCCTCCGCGTGATCCAGGAGCGGGAGGTGGACCGGCTCGGCGGTGGGGCGCCCGTCAAGGTCGATGTGCGGCTGCTGGCGGCGACCAACCGCGACCTCGCGGCGGAGGTGCAGGCGGGGCGGTTCCGGGCGGATCTCTACTTCCGGCTCAACGTGCTCGGGCTGCACATCCCGCCGCTGCGCGAGCGGCCGCTCGACATCCTGGCGCTCGCCGCGCATTTCGCCCGGCGCTTCGCCGAGGCGAACGGGCTGCCGGTGCGCGCGCTGGCGCCGGCGGCGGAGGCGCTCCTGCTCTCGCATCCCTGGCCCGGCAACGTGCGGGAGCTCGAGAACACGCTGCATCGCGCCGTGCTGCTGGCGCAGGGCCCGGCGATCGGGCCGGAGGCGGTGGAGCTGACGCCTCTGCCGGCCGCAGCACCCCCGGCGGCGGTGGAGGCGAAGCCGGGCGCGGCGGCGCCGGCGGCGAAGGGCGTGGGCGGCCTCGTCGGGCGGAAGGTGGAGGAGGTGGAGCGGGACCTCATCCTCGAGACGCTGACCCATAGCCTCGGCAACCGGACGCGGGCGGCGGAGATCCTCGGCATCTCCATCCGCACGCTGCGCAACAAGCTGCACGAGTACCGGGCGCAGGGCGTCGCGGTGCCGGCGGCGCACCCGGCCATGCCCTGGGCGATGGAGGGCTGAGCCATGGGCGGCCTCGCGCTCCCGGCCTGGCTCGGGCGGCTGCAGCCGGGGGGCGACATCACCCTTGCCGTGGGTGTGGCGCTGCTGCTCGCGGTGCTCGTCGTGCCGCTGCCGACCCTGCTGCTCGATGCCGGGCTGGCGCTCTCCATCACCGTCGCGGTGCTGGTGCTGATGGTGGCGCTGTTCCTGCGCTCGCCGCTCGAGTTCACCGCCTTCCCGCAGTTGCTGCTGACGACCCTGCTGCGCCTCGCGCTCAACGTGACGACGACGCGCACCATCCTCAGCCACGGGCAGGAGGGGCCGGAGGCGGCGGGGCATGTCGTCGCGGCCTTCGGCGGGTTCTTGATGGGCGGCGACGTGATGGTCGGGATGATCGTCTTCGCCATCCTGCTCATCGTGAACTTCATGGTCGTCACCAAGGGCTCGGGCCGCATCGCCGAGGTGGCGGCGCGGTTCAGCCTGGATGCGATGCCGGGCAAGCAGATGGCGATCGACGCCGACCTCTCGGCCGGCATCATCGACGAGGCGGAGGCCAGGCGCCGCCGCAGCGAGCTGGAGCAGGAGAGCGCCTTCCACAGCGCCATGGACGGCGCGGCGAAATTCGTCCGCGGCGATGCGATCGCGGGGCTCATCGTCACCGTGGTCAACCTGCTGGGGGGATTGGGCATCGGCGTGCTGCGGCATGGCATGCCGATCGGCGAGGCGGCGACGACCTTTGCGACGCTCACGGTGGGCGACGGGCTGATCAGCCAGATTCCGGCGCTGCTGATCTCGGTGGCGGCGGGCATCGTCGTCACCAAGGGCTCCGGCAGGGAGCGGGCGGATGAGGTGATGGGGCGGCAGCTTGGCGGCGGGTGGAAGCCGATGGCGCTGGCTTCCGGCGCCGCCGGCTTCCTCGCCTTGATGCCGGGGATGCCGCTGGCGCCCTTCCTGGCGCTTGCGGCCGGCGGCGGGGCACCGGCCTGGAACCGGCGGCAGGCGGAGCGGCGCGCGGCCGAGGCGCCGCCGCCCCCTCCCCCGCCGCCGGGCGAGCCGCCGGTGGCCGAGGCGCTGCGGCTCGACCTGCTGCGGCTGGAGCTCGGCTATGGGCTGCTGTCCTTGGCCGCCGGGGAGGCGCCGCGCCTGACCGAGCAGATCAAGAGCCTGCGGCGGACCATGGCGAGCGAGATGGGCTTCGTGCTGCCGAGCGTGCGCATCCAGGACAACCTGGAGCTGCCGCCCGACGAGTACGTGCTGCGGGTGAAGGAGATCGAGGCGGCGCGCGGCCGGCTGCGGCCGCCGCTGCATCTCGCCATCGACCCGTCGGGCCAGGTGCCGGCGATGGCGGGCGAGCGGACCAACGAGCCGACCTTCGGCCTGCCCGCGCTCTGGATCGAGGAGGCGCTGCGCGACGAGGCCCTGGCGCGGGGCTGCACCGTCGTCGATTGCGCGAGCGTGCTGGCGACGCATCTGACCGAGACGGTGCGCGACACCATGCCGGAGTTGCTCTCCTTCGCCGAGACGCAGAAGCTGCTCGACGAGCTGCCGGGCGAGCACAAGAAGCTCGTCGCCGATGTCATCCCGGGGCAGATCAGCCTCGGCGGGCTGCAGCGGGTGCTGCAGGCGCTGCTCGCCGAGCGGGTCTCGATCCGCGACCTGCCGACCATCCTCGAGGGGGTGCAGGAGGCGGTGGCGGGCGGGGCGCGGGGGATGGGGGCGATCCTCGCCACCGTCAGGGCGCGGCTGGCGCGGCAGCTCTCCGAGGCGGCGCGGGGGCCGCAGGGCTATGTGCCGCTGGTGCCGCTCTCGGCGGAGTGGGAGCTCGCCTTCGCCGAGAGCCTGACCGGGCCGCCGGAGGAGCGGCAGCTCGCCATGGCGCCCTCGCAGCTGCAGGAGTTCATGCAGCGGGTGCGGGAGGTGCTCGACGGCGCTGCGGGCGAGGCGCCGGTGCTGGTCTGCTCGGCCGGCATCCGCGCGCATGTGCGGGCGATCGTGGAGCGCTTCCGCCCCTCGACAGCGGTGCTGAGCCAGACGGAGATCCATCCGCGCTGCCGCATCCGCACCGTGGCGACGGTCTAGCCCATGCGCCTCAGGCTCTTCCAGGCGGCGGGGATGGCGGAGGCGATGGCGGCGGTGCGCGCCGAGCTCGGGCCGGATGCCGTCATCCTCGACAGCCGCCGCGTCAAGGGCGGGGTGAAGGTGACGGCCGCGCTCGACGCGGCGCCGGTGGCGGTTGCGCCGGCCGCGCCGCCCGCACCCTCGCTCGCGCGGCACAACCTGCCGGCCGGTCTGGCGGCAAGGCTGGCCGGCGGCTCCTTGGCGGAGGGGCTGGCGGGCGCGCTGCGCTTCGCCCCGCTGCCGGATGGGCGGGCGCGGCCGCTGATGCTGGTCGGGCCGCCGGGGGCGGGGAAGACGCTGAGCTGCGCCAAGCTGGCGACGCGGGCGGTGCTCGGCGGCGCGGCGCCGCTGGTCGCCAGCACGGACGGGCTGCGGGCGGGGGCGACGGAGCAGCTTGCGGCCTTCACGCGGCTGCTCGGCCTCTCCCTCGCCGTGGCGACGGAGCCGGAGATGCTGGTGCGGGCCCTGGCCGGGCGCCCGCCGGCGCAGCCGGTGCTGGTCGACAGTGCGGGGTGCGACCCCTTCGATGCGGTGCAGGCGGCCTGGCTGCGGGGGATGGCGCTCGCCATCGGCGCCGAGCTCGTGGTGGTGCTGCCGGCGGGACCGGACCCCGCGGAGGCGGCGGAGACGGCCGCGGCCTTCCTGGCGCTCGGCGCGCGGCACCTGCTGCCGACGCGGCTGGATGCGGCGCGGCGGCTCGGCGGCGTGCTGGCCGCCGCCGCGGCGGGGCTGGCGCTCGGCGAGGCCGGCACGGGGCCCGGCGTCACCGATGGGTTGACCCCGATTGATCCCGCCTGGCTGGCGCAGCGGCTGGCCGGGCCCTTTCGACTGGACAGCGCGGCATGACGAGGAACGAGAGCGGCCGGATCATCGCCATCGCCTCGGGCAAGGGCGGCGTCGGCAAGACCTGGCTCAGCATCAGCCTAGCCCAGGCGCTGGCGGAGGCGGGGCGGCGGGTGCTGCTGGTCGATGCCGATTTCGGCCTCGCCAATATCGACGTGCAGCTCGGCCTGCCGCCGGGGCCGGACCTGGGCGAGGTGCTGGCGGGGCGGCGCGGCCTCGCTGAGGCGGTGCGGCGGCATCCGGCGGGGTTCGACCTGCTGCCCGGGCGGTCGGGCTGCGGCAGCCTGGTGGGGCTTGGCGAGGCGGCGGGCCGGCTTGGGGCGCTGCTGCGTGGGGCGGCGGCACGGTGGGAGGTGGTGCTGCTCGATTGCGGGGCGGGGATCGAGCCGGCGGTGCGCGGGCTGGCGGCGCTCGCCGACACGCTGCTGGTGGTGGCGACGGAGGAGCCGACCAGCCTCACCGATGCCTATGCGGTGCTGAAGCTGCACCGGCGCGACCGGCCGGGCGGCGACCAGCGGGTGGTGGTGAACCTCGCGGCGGACCGGGCGGCGAGGGAGCATGTCTGGCGCAGCCTCGACACGGCCTGCACGCGCTTCCTCGGGGCGGGCGTGCCGCTGGCCGGCATCCTGCGGCGCGATGCCCGGGTGCCGGGGGCGATCCGGCGGCAGGTGCCGCTGCTGACGCGGCATCCGATGGCGGCCTCGGCGGAGGATGTCCGGAGTTTGGCGGCGGGGCTGCGGGCCACCTCACCTAGCGCGAGAAATTGACCCGCCTTCGTTTGAAGTGCGGCGCGATCGGGCTTAATCGACAGCAACCACCGTTCCCGCTCTCCGGAGTCGTCGATGACCCTGCGCCTGTCCCTGCTCGCCACCGCGCTGATGGCCGCGATCGCCATGCCCGCCGTCGGCCGGGCCCAGCCCGTCTCCGGCCTCTATGTCGGGGCTGGGGCAGGCCTCAACAACTGGCTCGACAACAGGAACCGCGGCATCCACGTCCATGACAACGACGTCGGCATCGCGGCGGTCGCCTCCGTCGGCTGGGGCTTCGGCAACGGGCTGCGGGCGGAGGTCGAGGGCAACTACCGCAACCAGGAGATCAAGCGCCTCTCCTTCAACGACGTGGCGGCCGGGCGCAGCGGCTACGTCAACCGCTACGGCGCCATGGCCAACCTGCTCTTCGACTTCGACCTCTCGAGCTTCGGCATCGCGCCCAGCCGCTTCATGCCTTATTTCGGCGCCGGCGCGGGCTATGCCTGGACCGAGTACAGCCGGGCGAGCTTCGCCACGGGCGGCAGCCGCTACCTGATCGACGATACCGGCGGCGCCTTCGCCTGGCAGGCCATCCTCGGCGGCGCGGTGGGCGTCGCGCCGGGCCTCGCGCTGACCGTGGAGTACCGCTACTTCGACGCGATGCAGCCGGACCTGCGGGTGGCGCGGACGGCGGGGCCGGGTGCGCTGGGAGTGCCCGGCAAGTACCGGCCGGAGGGCGAGAATCACAGCCTGCTCTTCGGCCTGCGCTACGCCTTCAACCAGCCCGCGCCGCCGCCGGCGGTGGCCCAGGCGCCGGTCGCGCCGGCCCAGCCCGAGGTGGCGCGCACCTATCTCGTCTTCTTCGACTGGGACCGGGCGGACCTGACCGACCGCGCCCGGCAGATCATCGCCGAGGCCGCGGGCGCGGCGCGGCGCGTTTCCTCCACGAAGATCGAGGTGGCGGGGCATGCCGACCGCTCCGGCACGCCGCAATACAACCAGCGTCTGTCGGAGCGGCGGGCGCAGGCCGTGGCCGCCGAGCTGGTGCGCCAGGGCATCAGCCGGAACGAGATCGGCATCACGGCCTATGGCGAAAGCCGGCCGCTGGTGCCGACCGCCGACGGCGTGCGCGAGCCGCAGAACCGGCGGGTGGAGATCGTCCTGCGCTGACCATTCGCGGCGCGCATCCTGCGTTGCATCCGGCGACGGAGCAGCGCAGGACTCGCCCATGATCGGCATCGACTGGGGCACCACCGCCTTCCGCGCCTACCGCCTGGGCCCGGGCGGCACCATCCTCGACCGGCGGGAGAGTGAGGGGGGCATCCTCTCCATTCCCGAAGGCGGCTTTCCGGCGGCGCTCTCGGCCGCCATCGGTCCATGGCTGGCCGAGGGCGAGCGGCTCGTCCTGCTCTGCGGCATGGTCGGCAGCCGGCAGGGCTGGGTGGAGGCGCCCTACCTCCCCTGCCCCGCCGGCCCCGGCGACATCGCCGGAGCCCTCACCCTCCTCCCCTTCGAGGGCGCGCGCTGCCTGCTCCTGCCCGGCCTCACCACGCGCGATGCCGGCGGCGTGCCGGATGTGATGCGGGGGGAGGAGACCAAGCTTGTCGGCCTGCTAGCGGAGCTCGGCACGGCGGAGGCGCTGGCCTGCCTGCCGGGGACGCATGCCAAATGGGCCCGGCTCTCCGGCGGGCGCATCGCCCATTTCGCCACGCAGATGACGGGCGAGGTGCGGGCGGTGCTGCTGGAGCACAGCATCCTCGGCCGGCTGGCGAAGGAGGCGCCGATGGACGAGGCGGCCTTCCTCCGCGGCGTGAGCCGCGCCCGGGAGGCGGGCGGCCTGCTGCACCACCTGTTCGGCACGCGGGGGCTCGGGCTGATGGGGGAGCTGACGGCGGAAGCGACCGGCAGCTACCTCTCTGGCCTGCTCATCGGGCATGAGGTGGCGGCGGCGCTGGCCGAAGGGGTGCCCGGGGGGCTGATCCACCTGGCCGGGTCGGCAACCCTCACCCGCGCCTATGCGCTGGCCTTCGGCGCCTTCGGCCTCGAGCACCGGCTGCACGACCCGGACCTTGCCCTGCGCGGCCTGGCGCTGATCGCGGAGACGCTGCAATGACACTGACAGACTGGCTCGCCCGCTGCCCGCTCGTCGCCATCCTGCGCGGCATCACGCCGTCGGAGGCAGTGCCCGTGGCCGAGGCGCTGCTGGCCAACGGCATCACCGTCCTCGAAGTGCCGCTGAACTCGCCGGAGCCGATCGAGAGCATCCGGCGGATGGCGGCGCATTGCGGCGACCGGGCGCTGGTCGGCGCCGGGACGGTGATGACGGAGGGGCAGCTCGCCGAAGTCGCCGGGGCCGGCGGGCGGTTGCTGGTCACGCCGCATGCCGATGTCGGGCTGGTGCGGCAGGCCAAGCGGCTGGGGATGCTGGCGGCGCCGGGCTTCTTCACCCCGACCGAGGCCTTCGCCCTGCTGGCGGCGGGGGCGGATGCGGTGAAGCTCTTCCCGGCGGAGGCGGCCTCGCCGGCGGTGCTGAAGGCGATGCTCGCCGTGCTGCCGAAGGGCACGCCGGTGCTGCCCGTGGGCGGCATGGGGCCGGAGACCATCCCCGCCTGGCGGGCGGCCGGGGCGGCCGGCTTCGGCATCGGCTCCTCGCTCTACAGGCCGGGGGATGCGGCGGAGGTGGTGGGACAGCGGGCGGCAGCGCTGCGGGCCGCGATCGGTTGAGGGCGAAACATCGGGGCTTCGGTTTCGGCGGAAAGCGTGGCAAGGGTGGCGATCCCGCCATCCGGCCAAGAATCGCGTTTTCTGGGACATGTCCATGCCGCAACGCCGCCCGCTGATCGCCGCCGCCCTCGCCCTGCCCGCCCTGCTGCGTCCCGGCGCGGCCCGGGCGCAGGAGGTGACGCTCCGGCTGCACCATTTCCTGCCCGCCGTGTCCAACGTGCACCGCTTCTTTATCATGCCCTGGGTGCAGAAGGTGCAGGCGGAGAGCGGGAACCGCATCCGCATCCAGGTCTTCCCGGCGATGCAGCTCGGCGGCGCGCCGCCGCAGCTCTACGACCAGGCGAGGGACGGCGTGGCCGACATCGTCTGGACGCTGCCGGGGAACACGCCGGGGCGCTTCCCGCGCATCGAGGTCTTCGAGCTGCCCTTCGTCGCGCATCGCCGCGCGGCGGTGAACGTGCAGGCGGTGCAGGCGCTCTACGAGCGGGAGATGCGGGCGGAGTTCGCCGATACGCAGATCATCACCGCCTGGGGGCATGATGCCGGCGTGATCCATACGCGCCGCGAGGTGCGGCGGATGGAGGACCTCAACGGCCTCAAGCTCCGCTTCCCGACGCGGCAGACGGGCGAGGCGCTGCGCGCGCTCGGGGCCGCGCCGGTCGGCATGCCCGTGCCGCAGATCCCGGAGGCGATGAGCCAGGGCGTGATCGACGGCGCCGTCGTGCCCTGGGAGGTGGTGCCGAGCATCCGCCTGCAGGAGATGGCGAAGTTCCATACCGAGATCGTCGGCTCGCCGACGCTCTACATCGCCACCTTCGTGCTCGCCATGAACAAGGCGAAGTATGACGGCCTGCCGGCCGACCTCCGCGCCGTCCTCGACGCCAACAGCGGCATGGCGGCGGCGAAGATGGCGGCCCGGCCCTGGGACGAGGAGGGGCCGAAGGTCGAGGAGACGGTGCGCAAGCGCGGCAACACCGTCATCGAGCTCGCCGAGGAGGAGCGGGACCGCTGGCAGCGGCGGACCGCGCCCGTCGTCGATGCCTGGGTCGCCGCCATGAAGGAGCGCAACATCGACGGCGGCAAGCTGCTGGAGGAGGCGCGGGCCCTCATCGCACAATACGGCCAGGGCGTGAGCTGAGGCGCGCATGGCCGGGCAGCGGGGCGCGCTTGCCAGGGCCGCCACCCTGGTCGCGGCGCTGGGCGGCCTGGTGCTGCTGGCGACGGCGCTGCTGACCTCCTTCAGCGTCGCCCGCCGCTGGGCGACGAACCAGCCGGTGCAGGGGGATTTCGAGCTGGTCTCGCTCGGCTCCGGCCTCGCGGTGCTGGCCTTCCTCGCCTACGGGACGCTGCTGCGGGCCAATATCCTGGTCGACAGCTTCACCACCTGGCTGCCGCGGCGGGCGGCGCAGCTTATCGATGCCGTCTGGATGCTGGTCTGGGCCGCGGTCGCGCTGGTGCTGGCCGAGCGGCTCTGGGTCGGGGCGGGGGAGACCTGGCGCAGCGGCACCACGACCATGGTCCTCGGCCTGCCGACCTGGTGGGCGGTGGGGTTCGGCGCCTTCGGCTTCGCACTGACGGCGGTGGCGGCGCTGGTCTGGGCGGTGCGGCTGGCGCGAGGGCATGAGTGATGGCGCCGGAATTCCTGCAGGCGGCGGCCGGCTTCGCCGCGCTGCTGGGCCTGATCGCGCTGCGCTGCCCGGTCGGCCTCGCCATGCTGCTGGTGGGCATGGGCGGCTACGTCACCATCGTCGATGCCGCGACGCTGCTGAACTACCTGAAGACGACGCCCTACTTCCTCTTCGCCAGCTACACCCTCTCGGTCATCCCGCTCTTCATCCTGATGGGGGCGCTGGCGGAGCGGGGCGGACTGGCGCGGGACCTCTTCTCGGCGGCGAATGCGCTGTTCGGGCACAAGCCGGGCGGGATGGCGATGGGCGTCATCGGCGCCTGCACCTGCTTCGGCGCGGTCTGCGGCAGCAGCGTCGCCACCACGGCGACCTTCGGCCGGGCGGCGCTGCCGGAGCTGCGGCGCTTCGGCTATGATGCGGGGCTGTCGACGGGGACGATCGCGGTGGGCGGGACGCTCGGCATCCTGATCCCCCCCTCCGTGATCCTCGTCGTCTATGCGATCAGCACGGAACAGAACATCGCCAAGCTCTTCATGGCAGCCTTCATCCCCGGGCTGCTGGCCACGGCCTCCTACATCCTGGTGCTGGCTGTGCTGGCGCGGCTGCGGCCGGGGCTGATGCCGGCGGCGGCGCGCGTCTCGCCCGAGGTGAGGCGGGCAGCGCTGCGCAACGTCATCCCGGTGATGCTGATCGCCGTCGTGGTGGTGGGCGGCATCTATGGCGGCGTCTTCACGCCGACCGAGAGCGCCGCCATCGGCTGCATCGCGACCCTCGCCGTGGGCCTGGCGCGGCGCACGCTCAGCCTGCGCCAGGCGGGCGAGGCGCTGCTGGCGACGGCCGAGACGACGGCGATGATCTTCGTCATCCTGCTGGGGGCGGAGGTGTTCAATGCCTTCCTGGCGCTGACCTCGGCGCCGGAGCTGCTGGCGCTCTGGATCGCGGAGCAGAGCTACCCGGCTTATGGCGTGCTGGCGCTGCTGCTCTTCGCCTATATCGTGCTGGGCGCGGTGATGGACGAGCTGGCGATGATCCTGCTCACCCTGCCGATCTTCTTCCCCGTCGTGACGGCGCTCGACTTCGGCCTCGCCAGCACGGAGGAGACGGCCATCTGGTTCGGCATATTGGTGCTGATCGTGGTCGGGATCGGGCTGACGGCGCCGCCCATCGGCCTCAACGTCTTCGTCGTGTCCTCGCTGGCACGGGACGTGCCGATCACCCGGACCTATCGCGGGGTGCTGCCCTTCCTGGCGACGGATCTGGTGCGGCTGCTGCTTTGCGTCCTCTTTCCGGCGCTCAGCCTGTGGCTGGTGCGGCTGCTGGCCTGAAGGCGGCGATGCCGGCCGGGACGGGCAGGCTGCGGAAGCCGGGGCGGGCGAAGAGATAGCCCTGGAACAGGCTGATGCCCATCCCGCGGAGGGTGGCGCATTCCTCCGCCGTCTCGATGCCCTCGGCGATCACCTGCACGCCGAGCTCCCGGCAGGCGGACACGATGCTGGCGAGGATGATCTGGCGGCGGCGATGCGTATCGCAGTCGCGGATGAGGCCCATGTCGAGCTTCACCAGGTCGACCGGCATGTCGGCCAGAAGCTCCAGCCCGGCATGGCCGGCGCCGAAATCGTCGATCGCCAGGGTGAAGCCCATCTGGCGATAGGCCTGGAAGATGCGGAGCAGGTGGTTGGGGTCCTGCACCCGCTCGCGCTCGCTGACCTCGAAGATCAGGTGGTTCAGCGGGAAGCCGGTGCGTTCCGCGGCGCGGAGCGTCGCCTGGATGCAGGCGATGGGGTTGTAGACCGCGTTCGGCAGGAAGTTGATGGACAGCTGGGCGCCGGTCTCGGCCAGGCGCAGGCGGCTCGCCTCCTCGATGGCAGCGATGCGGCAGGCCTGGTCGAAGGCGTAGAGGCCCTTGGGCGGGACCTGCTCGATCACCCAGCCGGCCCCCTGACCCTCCGGCCCGCGGACCAGCGCCTCCTGCGCCAGGATCCGGCCGCCCCGATTGGCGTCGAGGATGGGCTGGAAGGCCATGGCGAGGTCGAAGCCGAGGCCACTGCCCCCGCGACATCCGGCGCAGCCCGGGGCAACCTCGCGGGCCAATGTGGTCGGCAGCGGTTTCGTCATGGGAAGATCCATACCACGAGCATTCTACTGTTTAGTTGATAAAACGTTTCAAGTTCTCATCGACATCAAGGCGATGTGATGTCCCGCTCCCCGGGCCATTGACCGGCCCGTGCGGGCAGGCGAGGTTCCGGCGGGGAGAGGGCCAGGGCATGTTCATCCAGCTCGACGACATCGCCGTTCATGCCGAGGTATCCGGCCCGGCCTCCGGCGCGCCGGTCCTGCTGCTGCACAGCCTCGGCACCACCCTGCACATGTGGGACCCGCAGGCGGAGGCGCTAGCCAAAAGGCACCGCGTCATCCGCATGGACATGCGCGGCCACGGGCTGACCGAGGCGACGCCCGGCCCCTACACGATGGATCGGCTGGTGCGGGATGCGCTGGCGCTGCTGCATGCGCTCGGCGTCCCGGCGGCGCATATGGGGGGCGTCTCCATCGGCGGGCATATCGCGCTGCGCATGGCGGCCGAGGCGCCGGAGCGCGTGCTGTCGGTGATGGCCTGCGACACGGCGCTCGATTTCGGCGGGCCGGCCAACTGGCAGGGGCGGATGGATGCGGTTGCCGCCGGCGGCATGGCGGCCGTCGCCGAGGCGACGCTCGGGCGCTGGGTGGTGGACCGCTCGCTCGCCTCCTCCCGTGGCCTCCGGCGGATGCTGCTGGCGACGGACCCGGCCGGATGGCTCGGCTGCGCGGCGGCGCTGCGCGACCTGGCGCCGCCCGGCGAATGGCGGGTGCGCTGCCCGGTCACGGTGGTCGTCGGCGACCGCGACGAGTCGACGCCGCTCTCGGCGGCGCAGGCGATCCACGCGGCGATCCCCGACAGCAAGCTCGTCGTCATCGCCGAGGCAGGGCATATCCCCAATCTCGAGCGGGAGGAGGCGATGACGCGCGCCGTCCTCGCCCATATGAAGCTCGCCACCGCCCTGCCGGACAATGCCGCGGAGGCGGGGATGGCGGTGCGGCGGCGGGTGCTGGGCGATGCGCATGTCGACCGCTCCGAGGCGGCGCTGACGGCGCTCGACCTGCCCTTCCGCGACTTCATCCTCGAGGGCGTCTGGGGCCGGGTCTGGACGCGGCCGGGGCTGTCCCACCGCGACCGCAGCCTGCTCTGCCTCGGCGTGCTGGCGGCGCTCGGCCATCACGACGAGTTCCGGCTGCATGTGCGGGCGACGCGCAACACCGGCGTGACGGCGGAGGAGATCGGCGAGATCCTGCTGCAGGTCGCCGCCTATGCCGGCGTGCCGGCGGCCAACACCGCCCTCAAGCTCGCCAAGGATGTCCTGAAGGAGATGGAGGGATGAGCTACCGCCAGCCCACCCCCGGCACCCAGCCGCCCTATGACGCGCCGGCCTACGGCAGCACCCACAAGCGCCATCCGACGCAGCCCCCCCTGCGCATCCCGCAGACCCTGACCGAGACCAGCGCGCCGCGCATGCGCCCCGCGCTCTACGAGACGACCCACAACCTGGCCAAGGGGCAGGGCTGGGAGGCGCAGGGCGAGCGCATCACCGTCGCCGGCCGGGTGCTGGACGAGGATGGGCGGCCGGTGCCCGGCGCCATGGTCGAGGTATGGCAGGCCAATGCCGCCGGCCGCTACAACCACGAGCGGGACCAGCACGATGCGCCGCTCGACCCCAACTTCAAGGGCGAGGGCCGCGTCTTCACCGATGCCGAGGGCTGGTACCGCTACACGACGATCCGGCCGGGCGCCTATCCCTGGGGCAACCATCACAATGCCTGGCGGCCGGTCCATATCCATTACAGCCTGTTCGGCGCCGGCTTCGCGCAGCGGCTGATCACCCAGATGTACTTCCCGGGCGACCCGCTGCTGGCGTTCGACCCGATCTACAACTGCATCCCCGACCGGGAGGCACGCGAGCGGCTGGTCGCGGCCTTCGACCTCGACATCACCGAGCCGGACCATGCGCTCGGCTATCGCTTCGACATCGTGCTGCGCGGACGCGATGCGACGCCGATGGAGAACCCGGCATGAGCCTGCCCGCGACGGCGTCCCAGACGGCGGGGCCCTACTGGCACCTGATCGACTTCCCGGAATGGGCGGACCTGCTGCGCTCCTACGGGCCGAATGCGGCGATCGCCGGCGAGCGCATCACCATCGAGGGCACGGTCACCGATGGCGACGCCGCGCCCTGCCCGGACGTCATGGTGGAGATCTGGCAGGCCGACCCGCAAGGCAGCTACGAGGGCGACTTCCACGGCTACGGCCGCTGCGGCACGGACAAGGCGGGACGCTTCCGCTTCGTCACGCTGAAGCCGGGGCCGGTGCGGGCGGAGGGCAATGCCTTCCAGGCGCCGCACATCGCCATCTCGCTCTTCGCCCGCGGGCTGCTGAAGCAGCTCGTCACCCGCCTCTACTTCGCCGGCGATCCGCTGAACGAGCAGGACCCGATCCTCAACGCCATCCCGGCCGCGCGGCGCGGCACCGTCCTCGCCCAGCGGGCGGCGGATGGCGTGTGGCGGCTCGACCTCCGCCTGCAGGGCGAGGGCGAGACGGTGTTCTTCGAGGTCTGAGATGGCGCTCCGCCAGGTCCGCATCGCCGAGATCCCGCCCTTCGACTATGCCTTCGAGGAACCGGTCCGCGGGCAAATGGCGGATGTCGGGCGGCGGCTCGGCAGCCAGGGCATCGGTCTCATCATCCAGACCGTGGCGCCGGGCTGCCGGTCCTCGCGCCGCCACCGGCACCTGTTCCAGGAGGAGATCCTGGTGGTGATGGCGGGCAGCGGCACGCTCCTGCACGGGGATGAGTGCATCTCGGTCCAGGCCGGCGATGCCTTCTGCTACCGCCCCGACGACCCGGAGCCGCATGCCTTCGAGAATGACGGCAAGACGGAGCTGGTGATCTGGGCCTTCGGCGACCGCAAGCCGCACGAGGTCTGCCTCTACCCCGACCAGGGCGTCGCCTTCGTCGAGGGGCTCGGCGCCGAGATGCCGCTCGAGGCCGCGCGGCCGAGCGACTGGACCGAGGAGCGCCGCAAGTCATGACCGTGAACCCGGCCGACAGCCCGGTCTTCGGCGCCCTCTACGGGACCGAGGCCATGCGCGCCTGCATGGGCGAGATGGCCCTCCTGCAACACATGCTGGATGTGGAGGCGGCGCTGGCGCGCGCCCAGGCGCGGCTCGGCATCGTGCCGGCCGAGGCGGCCGAGGCGATCACCGCGGCGGCGCGGGCGGAGCGGCTCGACCTCGCGGCGCTGGCGGCGGCGACGCGCAACACGGGCTATCCGGTGGTCGGGCTCGTGCGGCAGCTCAGCCAGTTCGCGGGGCCGGAGGCGGGGCGCTGGACGCATTGGGGCGCCACGACGCAGGACATCATGGACACCGCCGTGGTGCTGCAGATGCGCGCCGGGCTCGACCTCATCCGCGCCGAGCTGCTGGCGGTGAATGCCGGGCTGGCGGCGCTGGCGCGGCGGCATCGCGGCACGGTCATGGCGGGGCGGACGCATCTCCAGCACGCGCTGCCGGTGACCTTCGGCACCAAGGTCGCCGTCTGGCTCTCGCCGCTGATCACCATGGTGGAGCGGCTCGACCAGCTCCGCCCCCGCCTCGAACGGCTGCAATTCGGCGGCGCGGCGGGGACGCTCGCCTCGCTCGGCGCGCAGGGGCTCGCCGTGCAGGAGGAGCTGGCGCGGGAGCTCGGCCTCGCCGTGCCGGACATCCCCTGGCATGTGGCCCGCGACGGCGTGGCGGAGACGGTCTCCTTCCTCGGCCTGCTCTGCGGCGCCCTCTCCAAGATGGCCACCGACGTGATCCTGCTGATGCAGACCGAGGTGGCGGAGGTCGCCGAGCCGCACCAGGAGGGGCGCGGCGGGTCGTCCACCATGCCGCAGAAGCGCAACCCGATTGCCTGCGAGTACATCATCGCCCAATCCCGCGGCGTCCACGCCCTGGTGCCGCAGATGCAGGCGGCGATGGCGCAGGACCAGGAGCGCGGCACCGGCCCCTGGCAGGCGGAGCCGCTGGCGATCGGCCAGGCCTTCCTGCTGGCGCATGGCGCGCTGGCCCAGGCACGGGTTCTGGCCGAGGGGCTGACCGTCGATGCCGCGCGCATGCGGCGCAACCTGGAGAGCACCGGCGGCCTCATCGTCGCCGAGGCGGTGATGATGGGGCTGGCGCCGGTACTCGGGCGCGAGGCGGCGCATCACACCGTCCACCACGCCTGCGACGCGGCGTTGGCCGGGGGCATCCCGCTCGCCGAGGCGCTGATGGCGGAGGACGAGGTCGGGAACCGGCTCTCCGCCGAGGAGGTAGCGCGGCTGACCGATCCGTCGGCCTATCTCGGCAGCGCCGAGGCCTTCGTCGACCGGGTGCTGCGCCGCTTGGGCTAGCGCTCGCCTCTCCGTCATGTCATGGCGCCCGCGCGGGCGTTGCGAGTTGCCTTTCTCCGAAGCGGAGAAAGGAACCGAGCCATGATGTTGCAGGGCAGGATCGCCGTCATCACCGGCGCCGACAGCGGGATCGGCCAGGCCGCGGCCGAGGCCTTTGCGAAGGCCGGGGCGGATGTCGCCATCTCCTACCACAGCGATGCCGATGGCGCCGGCGAGACCCGGCGGCGCGTCGAGGCTGCGGGACGGCGCGCGCATGTCATCCAGGCGGATGTGGGCGACCCGGCCTCCGTGCAGGCGCTGTTCGACGGCGCGGCGGGGGCGCTCGGCGTGCCGCATATCCTCTTCGCCAATGCGGGGACGGGGATGAGCGGCATGCCTGTCGCCGAGATGGACGATGCGAAGATGGAGCAGGTGCTCAGGACCGACCTCATGGGCCCGCTCTTCTGCGCCCGCGCCTTCATCCGCCAGCGCCGGGCGGCGGGCGGGGCCGGGCGGATCGTCTTCACCGGCTCGGTCGCCGGCCACCTGCCGACGCCGGGCAGCGCGCCCTATGGCATGGCGAAGGCGGGGCTGAACTCGCTGGTGCGCAGCCTCTCGGTCGAGGTGGCGGGCGACCGGATCAACGTCAACGCCATCGCCCCCGGCCTGATCGAGACGCCGATGACGCAGCAGCGGATGGACGACCCGAAGGCGCGGGAGGAGAGCATGAAGGCCATCCCCTGGCGCCGCCCGGGCCGGCCGGAGGAGATCGCGGGGCTTGCCGTCTTCCTCGCCTCCGACGCCGCCGACTACGTCACCGGGCAGACCTGGGTGATGGATGGCGGGCTGACGATGAACTGGGGCGGCGCCTGACGGCTGCGGGCCGCCGCATCACCGATCCCGCGGGAGGGCACGCCCCGGTCGCGGCGCTGGGCCGCGGGGGCCTACATCTCCCGCCTCACCTGGGCATGGGCGAGCAGGGCGAAGAGGCCCGTGCCGCCCAGCACATTGCCGATCAGCGTCGGGAGGATCATCCCGCCGAGCGCCTGGCCGAGGCCGATCTCGCCCGCGAAGAGCAGCAGGAAGGTCTCGGCGGCGCCGGCGATGACATGAGTGAAGTCGCCGAGGGCGATGGCATAGGTCACCACCAGGATGATGGCGAAGTCGCCCCCGGTGACGCCGGCACGAATCCAGGCGATGGAGGCGATGAGGAAGCCGGCCGGCACCCCCTGCGCCAGCAGCGCCAGCCAGTCCTTGGCGAGCAGCTTGCGCGAGACCTCGAGCATCGCCTCGGTCAGGCCGGGGCCCGTCAGCTCGAGATGGATGTTCATGGCGGCGGCGATGGCGGCGCCGATCATGTTGCCGGCGAAGACGATGGCCCAGAGCCGCGCCGTGCCGCCGAGCTTCGCCCAGGAGGGCGCCGTCATCACCGGCAGCACGGTGACGATGGTCTGCTCGGTGAAGAGCTGCATCCGCCCGAGGATCACCATCAGGAAGCCGAGGCTGTAGCCGAGATCGGCGACGACCTCGCGCGCCGGGAAGCCCTCCGGCAGCTTGTGGTGCAGCGACCCCTGGGCGATGACCGAGGCCATGATGGTGATGCCGCCGGCGATGCCGGACCAGAGCAGCGAGCCATGGGGCCGCTGCAGCTCCTCCTCGCCCTGGAGGCGGACAACCTCGTGGATGACCGGGGAGCGGGGCGCGGAGAGCTGGCCCACCTCCTCCCGGTCGGCGGCGTCCAGCTTCCCGGACATGGCTAGGGCAGGTTCCGCCGGTCGCGCCGGGAGAAGACGCTGCGAAGCTCGAGGCGCTGCAACAACACCAGCGCGACGACGGCCACGAGGATGACGACGAGGGCGGTCAGCATGGCAGGCTCCTGCGCCAGGGGGCTCAGGGGCGAACGGGAAGTCGCCTGGACAGTTGCACGCCCTCCCCGGTGAACCCATGCTGCCCGCACGCGTAGGGGCGACACGAACGGGCGGGCAGGGCATGGCAGGACGACAGGATCCCGAAGGCTGGATGTGGGCGGAGGCCTGCGACATGCTGCTCCGCGCGGAGCGGATGCACCGGCAATTCTTCCTCCCGCGCCACGCCGCCTCCCCCCTCCCCGTCTGGCACCCGCCGGCCGATGTGCTGGAGACGGAGGCCGAGGTGCTGATCCTCGTCGCCCTGCCCGGCGTCAGGCCCGAGGCGGTGGAGGCGGTGATCGAGGACGGCGCGCTGCGCGTCGCCGGGCAGCGGGTGCTGCCGCCGGAGCTGCGCCAGGCCGCGATCCATCGGCTGGAACTGCCGCAGGGCCGGTTCGAGCGGCGCATCCCGCTGCCGCCCGGGCGCTATGCGACGCCGGTGCGCCACAGCCTCGTCGATGGCTGCCTGCTGGTCAGGCTGGAGAAGGCCGGCTGAGCCGGGAGCACGCCATGCATCATCCGATCCGCCTCTTCGCCCCCGATCTCGGCCCGGCGCCCGGCAGCGGCGGCAGCCCTGCCCTGCCGCCGGATGCGCTCGCCATCCTGCCGGTGCGGGAAACCGTGCTCTTCCCCGGCGCGGTGCTGCCGATCTCGGTCGCGCGGCCGGCCTCGGTCGCTGCGGTGCAGCAGGCGATGCGGGACGGGCAGCAGATCGGCGTGCTGCTGCAGCGGGACCCGCAGCGCGACGATCCGGGCGCAGAGGACCTGCACCGCACCGGGACCGTCGCCAATGTGTTGCGCTGGCTGACCGCGGCGGATGGCACGCACCAGCTGGTCTGCCAGGGGGTGCAGCGCTTCCGCGTGCTGGACTGGATCCCGGGGCGGCCCTTCCTCGCCGCCGGCGTCGCGCGGATCGACGAGCCGGAGGCGCGCGGGACGGAGGTGGAGGCGCGGGTGATGCACCTCCGCAACCAGGCGCTGGAGGCACTGCGGCTGCTGCCGCAGGTGCCGGAGGCGCTGGTCAATGCGGTGCAGGCGCTGGAATCGGCCTCTGGCCTCGCCGACCTCGTCGCCGGCACCATGGACGTGCCGCCGGCGGAGAAGCAGGCGATCCTGGAGACGCTGGAGCTGATCCCGCGCCTCGACCGCGTCTCCGCCGCGCTCGCCGGGCGGCTTGAGGTGCTGCGGCTGAATGCGGAGATCGGCCAGCGCACCCGCGCCAGCCTCGATGCCCGCCAGCGCGAGATGCTGCTGCGCGAGCAGATGGCATCGATCCAGAAGCAGCTGGGCGAGGATGACGGCAAGGCGGCCGAGATCGCGGACCTCACCGAGGCCATCGAGAAATCCGGCATGCCGGCGGAGGTGGAGGCGGCGGCGCGGAAGGAGCTGCGCCGGCTGGAGCGGATGCCCGAGGCCTCGCCCGAGCATGGCATGATCCGCGGCTATCTCGACCTGCTGATCGATCTGCCCTGGCGCCTGCCTGAGGCGCGCCCGATCGACATCGCCGAGGCGCGGCGCATCCTCGACGAGGACCATTTCGGGCTGGAGCGCATCAAGCGGCGCATTGTCGAGTATCTTGCCGTGCGCAAGCTGGCGCCGGGGGGCAAAGCGCCAATCCTCTGCTTCGCCGGGCCGCCGGGTGTCGGCAAGACCTCGCTCGGCCAGTCGATCGCCCGCGCCATGGGGCGGCCCTTCGTCCGCGTCTCGCTCGGCGGGGTGCATGACGAGGCGGAGATCCGCGGGCATCGCCGCACCTATATCGGCGCCTTGCCGGGCAACATCCTCCAGGCGATCCGCAAGGTGCACGCGCGGGACTGCGTGATGATGCTGGACGAGATCGACAAGATGGGGCGCGGCGTGCAGGGCGACCCCTCGGCGGCGATGCTGGAGGTGCTCGACCCGGAGCAGAACGACAGCTTCCGCGACAACTATCTCGGCGTGCCCTTCGATCTCTCGCGCGTCGTCTTCATCGCCACAGCCAACATGCTCGACACCATCCCCGGGCCGCTGCGCGACCGGATGGAGATCATCGAGCTCACCGGCTACACCGAGGCGGAGAAGCTGCAGATCGCCGAGCGCTACCTGGTGCGCCGCCAGCGCGAGGCGAATGGCCTGGCGCCGGAGCAGCTGGAGCTCACCGAGGCGGCCTTGCAGGCGATCATCCAGGACTATACGCGCGAGGCCGGGGTGCGCGGGCTGGAGCGGGAGATCGGGCGGGCGCTGCGCCATGCCGCGGTGCGGGTCGCCGAGGGCAGCGCGAGCCGGGTGCGGATCGATGCCGGGGACCTCGGCGGCATCCTCGGCCCGCGCCGCTTCGAGAGCGAGGTGGCGCTGCGCACCGCGGTGCCGGGCGTCGTTACCGGCCTCGCCTGGACGCCGGTCGGCGGCGACATCCTCTTCATCGAGGCAACGCGCACCCCGGGCGGCGGGCGGCTGATCCTCACCGGCCAGCTCGGCGAGGTGATGCGGGAGAGCGCGCAGGCGGCGCTCAGCCTGGTGAAGAGCCGCGCCGAGGCCATCGGCATCGACCCGGCGCTCTTCGAGCGGTCCGACATCCACATCCACGTGCCCGCAGGCGCGACGCCGAAGGACGGGCCGAGCGCGGGCGTCGCCATGTTCACCGCGCTGGTCTCGCTGTTCACCAACCGGACGGTGCGGGCTGACACCGCCATGACGGGCGAGATCAGCCTGCGCGGGCTGGTGCTGCCGGTGGGCGGCATCCGCGAGAAGGCCGTGGCGGCGGCGCGCTCCGGCCTCACCCGCGTGCTGATGCCGGCGCGCAACCGCCGGGACTATGAGGAGATCCCGGAGGACGCCCGCAACCGGCTGGAATTCGTCTGGCTGGAGCGGGCGGAGGAGGCGATCGAGCAGGCCCTGGGCTAGCGCAAACTCCGATCAGGTGGAAACACCTGATCGGAGTAATTTGCTCGGTCAAACAATAAATTAGAAAATTAGAGCGCCTTCCGTGAGCCGGTGCGAACGGAAACCGCCTTAGGCAGGCCTCGCCGGGGCGACGAGCGGCGCGGCGCGGCGCGGGCTCCGCACCCCGGCATGGATGCCGAAGATGCCGAGCGCCGCCGGCAGGACGGCGAGCGAGGGCATCGCCGTCGCCCAGGCGAGCAAGGCGCCGACGAGGCAGCCGGCGGCGGCGCCCGCATCCCAGCCCGCCTCGGCCGCGACGTGGAAGCGATAGGCCTCGCCCGAGCGCTTCGCCCGATCGTAGATCACGCTCATCAGCACCGGAAGGTAGAGCCCGGCCACCGCGGCGCCGGTCGCATTGGCGAGCGTGGCCGCCAGCGGCGACCAGCCGGCGCCGACCCGCAGGACGAAGCCGAGCGTCAGCGCCAGGCAGACGAGCGTGAGGTAGCGATCGCGCTCGCCCCGGTCGATGGCACGGCCGCAGATCAGCCCCGTCGCCGCGCCGACCAGCCCGGCCGCCGCATTGGCGGCGCCGAAGGCCTCGTAATGCGAGCCGAGGGCCAGGAACAGCACCATGGGCCAGGCGAAGCCGAGGCCGGACGACATCCAGCCATCCGCGGCGAAGGTGGCGATGGCGCTGCGGTCGACCGCCTGCAGCGAGTCGCGGAAGCTGGGGACGGGTCCTGCCGGGATATCGCCGAGCCGGAAGAGCGGCAGGATGGAGGCAAGGGACAGGACGGCCGCCACGGCGAAGTCGACCGTTGGGCCGCAGCGCGTCAGCAGCATGCCGCCGGCCAATGGGCCGAACACGCCGACCAGCGCCCCGACCGCGCTCTTGATGCCCATCTCCCGGCCGCGGCACTCGCCGCCGATCACGGCCTGCGCTGCGTGATGGACCGGCCAGTAGAGGCATTCGGCCAGGGAGACGAGCCCAAGCCAGGCGAGAAGCCAGGCCGGCTCCGCCGCCTGCATCAGCGGCAGGAACTGCACGGCCCCGAGCGCCGCGCCGAGCATCAGGGTACGGCGATAGCCAAGGCTCCGCACCACCTCGAGTGCTAAGGCGCGAAGCGAAAAACGGGTGATCAGCAGGCCGGCATAGGCGACGAGGGCAGCGGGCAGGCCGAAGCCTTGCTGCAGCAGGAAGGCGCCGACGAAGCCGCCCGCCAGGGCAGCGGAGAGTTGGTAGAAGGCATAGTGAAGCGTGAACAGCCCGAAAGGGCGCAGCGCGGGCACGATGAGCAATCCTTGGTGGGATGATGGCCTGCCTTCCCCAAACCGGAAGGCGACATGCGCATCGTATACTCACGAGGTCGTGAGTTTCAAGGACTGGATGGCAAACGAAAACCCCGCCCGCATCAGGGATGCGGGCGGGGTTTTGCGTGTCCAAGGATCCTGTTGGGTGGCCCGGCGGCGACCGACTCTCCCGCAGCTTGAGCT